>NZ_JAEQDE010000149.1:0-10678 GCF_020737865.1 Microcoleus sp. PH2017_35_SFW_U_B | reverse complement strand
GCTTCAGCGCTCTTTCTTATATATAGAGCAGTACGGTTCACTTAAGACTGCTAGTCAAAGGTACGTAGTTGCGCTTCAGCGCTCTTTCTTATATATAGAGCAATACAGTTAACTGAAAACTGGTAGTCAAAGGTACGTAGTTGCGCTTCAGCGCTCTTTCTTATATATAGAGCAATACAGTTAACTGAAAACTGGTAGTCAAAGGTACGTAGTTGCGCTTGAGCGCTCTTTCTTATATATAGAGCAATACAGTTAACTGAAAACTGGTAGTCAAAGGTACGTAGTTGCGCTTCAGCGCTCTTTCTTATATATCAA
The DNA here is from genome assembly GCF_020737865.1 of Microcoleus sp. PH2017_35_SFW_U_B. Classification (NCBI taxonomy): domain Bacteria; kingdom Bacillati; phylum Cyanobacteriota; class Cyanophyceae; order Oscillatoriales; family Microcoleaceae; genus Microcoleus; species Microcoleus sp. PH2017_35_SFW_U_B. Next base: position 10,363 of record NZ_JAEQDE010000149.1, on the reverse strand, counting down.
GCAATACGGTTCACTTAAGAGTGCTACTCGTGAAACTTCTATGAAAAATAGATACAGTTTGCTTCGTTCCTCTCGAAGGACAATCTTAAGTAAACCTCATTGATAGATAAAGAGCGCTGAAGCGCAACAACGTACCTAATAATGAACACCTATTAAAAAAACTAAAGTCCTCACTACAAACAAAAAATCATCTACTTACTCAACGATTTTTTGCTGTTTAAAAAGTTCCTTAAACTTGCGCTGCTGTTGATTGTGATCTACAATCTGATCTGGATAATGAAGCAGCCGACGTTCTATAGGCGAAATATTTCCAGTTAGCAAAAGCTTAGTATCCACTCGGCGCAATTCTGGAACCCAGTGCCGAATATATTCCCCTTCCGGGTCAAATTTTTGAGCTTGACTGGCGGGATTGAATATTCGCAAAGGTTTCGGATCCATGCCACTCGATGCACTCCACTGCCAGCCGCCATTGTTAGCAGAAAGGTCGCCATCAATCAATTTTTGCATGAAGTATTTTTCGCCCCACTGCCAGTTAATAATTAAATCTTTGGTGAGGAAACTAGCAACTATCATCCGACATCGATTGTGCATCCAACCTGTTTGATTTAACTGCCGCATTGCCGCATCAATAATTGGATAGCCAGTTTTGCCCCTGCACCAAGCTTGAAACAGCTTTTCATCGTTCTCCCAGGGAAAGTCTTTGAATGCTTTACGGTAGGGGCCATCTGCTAATTCAGGGAAGTTATACATCGCGTGTTGGTAAAATTCCCGCCACGCTATTTCCTGTTGCCAAGTGCGGATACTTGTGCAGGCTTCTTCGCTGCGGCAAGTGTCCATTACTATCTGGGTAGCTTGCCAAACAGTGCGGATGCCTATTGCACCAAATTTGAGGGCGGCGCTGAGTTCTGATGTACCCTTATTTGCGGGGAAATTGCGCTGTTCTTGATATTCGTAAATAGCGTTCTCGCAAAATTCTTCTAATTTTTTTTGCGCGGCACCTTCTCCGGGTTCTATTACTAATGGATTTTCCCAAATGAATCCCAAACTCAAGGCCGTTGGCAGTGTTTTCATGGCACCTGTTTGGTTGGCTATTTCTTGTTCTTCTGCGGTTAATCCCGTCATTAATTGCGGATAATTTATCGGCAGTGTCTCTACAGCTTGGGCTTTCGGTTGGCTATTCCATTTTTTCCAAAATGGTGTATAAACTGTGTAGGGATTCCCTGTACCAGTCCGTATTTCGTCCGGGGCGTGCAGAACTTGATCCCAGAAGTTTTTAACTTTTATTCCTGCTTGTTGGAGGGCGTTTGATACGGATATATCGCGCTCATTTGCATAGGGTTCTACATCTCTGTTCCAAAATACTGCTTTAGCATTAAGTGCCGCGGCTAATTTCGGTATTCCCATACGCGGGTCATCTTGAATTATTAGTAATTGGCTGCCTGCTTCGCTGTAACGTGAGGAGAGTTTTTCCAAGCAACCTATCATGTAGGTAACTCTGGCTGGCGCTACGTCATCGCGATCGAGTATATTGCGATCGAGACAAAAAATCCCGACTACTTTCGGACTTTGCTGGCGTGCTGCTGCGAGTCCAATGTTGTCAGAAATACGCAAGTCGCGACGGTGCCAAAATAAAATTAAATCAGACATTCGATTTTAGATTTTAGATTTTAGATTTTAGATTTTAGATTTTAGATTGACTCCCACGGATCGAGCCGGGGATTGTTAGAATGCAGAGCTTTTCATAGTCTCTATCCCGCTCATTCCCCCGGTTCAAGATGCGAATCAATGAATCCGGGGGCTGGTTACCAGAAAGAATTGGTTGAAAGCCTCTCCCCGATCGGGATAAATTAAAATCAGACTATTTATTACTCCAATCCTCTTCCTTCCTCAACTGTCAACTGTCAACTGTCAACTGTCAACTGAACAACTTTGCTTTAAGTCAAAAAAGGACGCGCTAAGAAGAAGCTAGAAATAGATTTCGCATCAATTGGTTCCCCGGCTAAGATAGCTTTTTCTAATTCTTCTGGAGTGAATAAAACTGTCTCCATGTCTTCATCATCGTCTTGTTCTGGCGGCTGTTCTAGTTTGACCAAATCTTGTGCTAAAAAAGCATAAATGATTTCGTCAGAATAACCGGGTGCTAGCATAAATTTGCCTAATTCCCGCCATTTTCCGGCGCGATATCCGGTTTCTTCTTCGATTTCCCGTTTGATAGTTTCGGCGGGGTTTTCATTGATTTCGACTGTACCTGCGGGAAATTCTAAAATCCGCCCTTTGGCGGCGAAGCGGTATTGTCGCACCAAGACGAGTTTACCTTCGGGGGTAACGGGAACTGCTAGTGCTCCGCCTGGGTGGCGAATACATTCCCAATCGCCTTCGGAACCGTTGGGAAGGCGGAGGCTGGCTACATCAAAGTTGAATTTGCGCCCTTGGTAAAATAGGCGCTGTTTGAGGAGTTGGGGTAGTTCTTGACCGATCGACATAAGTGAGAAGCGAATAATGTTTGATTGCACCGATTTAAGACATGATATCGTTTCCGGTGGCATCGGAATAATAATTTGGATGCTGTCAGTGCGAGCGTCCCGCTCGCTACCCAAATCGCGAGCGGGACGCTCGCACTACATAATTCCGATGCCAACGGATTTGACATCATAGGCGATCGCCGCCCTGAATTTTGCTCATTTTCTACACTTTCATTTTTTGCACTCCGGAACAGTCTGCGGTTTTCAGGATTTGGCCGATCGCACTTTTCGTCACAGGATGCGCCCAATCCGGCGCAATTTCTACCAAAGGTACTAATACAAAAGCTCTTTGGGTCATCCGGGGATGAGGTAAAGTCAGTGTCGGAGTTTCTAGGATTAAATCATCGTACAGCAGCAAATCCAGGTCGAGGGTTCTCGGCCCCCATTTTTCGCGGCGAATCCGATTAAATTTTATTTCAACTTCTAATAAAGTTGCTAGCAATTGTTGTGGTTGTAGCGTAACTTCTAGGATGGCACAGGCGTTAATGTAATCGGGTTGCGGCGGCCCTACGGGGGCGGTTTGATACCAGCTAGAATGGGATTTTACGGCGATTCCGGGGGTGTTGTTGAGAGTTGCGATCGCGCTTTTGAGCGTGGCGAGGGAGTCGCCTAAATTGCTGCCAAGGGCGATCGCACATTTTGTTGATTTCATTGGGAATTGGTTATTAGTTATTGGTTGTTGGTTATTGGTTATTGTTAGTTACTTTCTGAGTAACGCGGGGTAGACCTTATTATTTTAATCTCAGCTTAATTCAGTGTTAATTATTATTGATTATCATTGACAAATGTCAGTATTTAGTTGAAAGATTAATGAATTTGCACCGTCGCCTCTTGTCTGCCGTCATTCTAGTAACTATCAATTTAACAACAAGTGTATCGATCGGTTTAGCAGAAGCTAAGGAAACGTACCTTACCTTAAATTCGGACGATAGTCAATCTTTCGCGGGTTTAGTTCAGCAGGCGGAAGATTTAGCCGCATTGTCGATCGCCCGCGAGTTTCAAGAAAATCCGGCGTTAACAGAAGTTACCATCATCATTACAGCCGATCGCAGCCGACAAAGAGTTCCGGTTTTGCGATCGAGAGTATCCCGCAGCCAGTGGCAGAAAGATTCGAGAATCGAACAGTGGACTAGATATTTTGCTGATTCTCAATACCTGCTGGGATTCAGAGATAGCTATATTTCGTCGGGAAATTCAGGGCGATCGCAAACTATTAACGTGCCCGCCCCCAGCCGGCCTGCATCCCGACAAAACGATCCGGCTTTTCGAGATGATTGAAGAATTTGGGCATGGGGCGAAGCGAAGCGGAGGGATGGGGCATGGGGCATGGGGCATGGGGCATTGGTTATTGGTTATTGGTTATTGGTTATTGGTTATTGGTTACTACTGACAACAGTTAACAGACAACAGTTAACCTTTTGTTAACCTAAATATCTCCCAATTTTAATTAACCTTAAGGTTAACTTCCCTTAATTTAACAGTGATAAATTTCTAGGTAAATCATGATTAGGGATGTTGGGTTGAATAGGAATTTATGTCTAAAATAACTCGCCGACAACTGTTAATTTTCTTCGGTAGCAGTGCAGCTACGACTGTGCTTGCGCCTCAACTCACTGAAAAACTATTCGGCATCAATTCCACCTCGGCCGAAGCTGCTTTAAGTCCGCTATCTTTCACTCCGTTAAGACTACCTCATCCACTGCCAGTTTATAAAGAATTGTCGAGCTTTATGCCTACTGCATTGAACGGACAGGGTACGGTAATGGCGGCCTCGCAAAATACTAGATTAACCAGCTACAACGTAGTTGACGATGTGGTTGTCCCGCCGGAATACGAACGGTACGTGATTCTTCGCTGGGGCGATCGAGTTTTCCCCGATTCGGCAGACTATTTTGGCTACAACAACGACTACACCGGCTTCGTAGAGATTCGCGGCAGCAATGACGATGGCTATCTCTGGGTTAACCACGAATACATATCCTTCCCGATGTCGAAAGTGGCACCGGAAGCGCCGGCAGATGTGGCATCTTTCCCCGCAACCGATCGCGCTGTCCTCGGTTTAGACTTATCCGTAAAAAATCGCGCTACCCTCGGCGAATTTCTATACAATCTCGGTGGATCGATCGTCCGCATCACCAAACAAGCTGATGGACGCTTTAGGGCGATCGCCCGCGATTCCCTCAACCGACGCATTCACGGACTTTCCGGCCTCGGAATCAACAGCCAGCGTGCGGACAAATACAAAGATGTCACCTCCTGGGGAACCAGACGAGGCGACGACAAATATCTCACAGGTACGGGCCCCGCAGCCACCCAAGTCTTCGCCCAAGTCAACAGCGACGGGCTCGGAAACCGGATCGTCGGTACAGCCTACAACTGTTCCGGCGGCACAACCCCGTGGGGAACAATCCTCTCCGCCGAAGAAAACTTCCAAGGTAGCGAACTATTCTTCGTCGGAGTTCAGGAAAACGTCAAACCCAACGGCGGCCAAACGGGCTACGCCAAGGGCACGACGGGCGAAGAATTCGGCTTAGTCGGCGAAAAATACGGCTGGATGGTAGAAGTCGATCTCCAAGATCCGAATTTCCGCCCCCGCAAACACACCGCTTTAGGCCGTTTCCGCCACGAAAACGTCGCGATTCGCGCCGAAGCAGGCCGCAAGTTAGTAGTGTACATGGGAGACGATCGGCGCGGCGGACACACCTGGAAATTTGTTAGCAACGGTACTGTCACCAATCCCGCAGATAAAAGCAACAGCCGCTTGTTTGAAGATGGCACTTTATACGTCGCCCAATACAACCGTAACGGTGCTGGAAGATGGTTGCCACTAGCATTAAATAGCCCGACGAATCCGATACGTCCTAGTAAACTTGGCGAAGCGGAATTAGCAAGTTTTGGCAAAGCTCAAAGAGATGCTAATACTCGCTTACCCAAACGCGCCGGAATTGCAGGTCAAACTGAAGATGGTGGTTCATTTGTAGCGGATATAACTAATGAAGCAACAACACTTGCTGGCTACAGAAATAAAAGTCTGGCTAATTTCTATACCAGCCAAGGTGCAGTTTTAGTTGATGCCTTTTTAGCTGCTAATTTAATTGGTGGCACTCCGACGGCGCGACCGGAAGATTTGGAAATTAATCCTACTACCAAGGAAGTTTTCATTGCTTATACTGACGCCGCACCGGGTAGCGACGGTTATCCAGATTCTCGCATTTTTACTGTTGCTAAATACACTGCCGCCCTCAATAGCACCCAGCAGTCTGGAGGAATTTACAAAATTATTGAAGATAGTTCCGACGGTGCGGGTTTGACTTTCCGCTGGCAGCGTTTTGCTCAAGGTGGAGAGGCTGGTTCTGTGGCTGGATCGGGATTTGCTAGTGTAGACAATTTGGCTTTTGACACTCAAGGTAATATTTGGGGTGTCACCGATATGTCTACTAGCACGCACAATGGTTTTGATGTCGGTGCTGCGGCAAAACAAGCGACGATCGACCATAAAAAAACGGGCAATGTGTCAGAGTTTACTGGTGTTTTCGGCAACAATTGGCTGTTTTACATTCCAACGAACGGCCCAAATGCAGGAAGTGTAATTCCGTTTGCTTACGGCCCGAATCGGTGCGAAATGACGGGCCCGACTTTTGTGGGAGATACGCTGTTGCTTGCGGTGCAGCATCCTGGGGAAGATTGCCCGATCGATGATGGTACTGTACTCAGCCGCCAAATTGAAATGTTGGATTTGAGTGGTGCTGTTTTCAATCAAACTCGGACTGTTGCTCGCGGCAGTTTGTGGCCGAGTAATATTGAGAATGACAGGCGCCGATCGCCGATGCCTTCGGTGATTGGGATTCGCCGCGTGCGATCGACCACAACGGGTCAATTTGTTTAAATAGGACTTGCGCGTGAAGCCCTAGAAACCGGGTTTTTGCCCAGATATGTCGTCGCAGCCGACAGATTCGATAAAAACCCGGTTTCTTTTCTCAGCGACGCACCCTACAAATTAGTAACTACCGTCACACAGCAGGACGAACAACACGAATCAGTTTACCTTCCAAAGATTCTGCTGCTGTAATAGCCGCATTGATTCGGTTAGCCAGCGCTTCCCAATTGCGATCGTTCGTACAGGCGATAATGCCAGCATGAAGGGGCTGTATGCGATGCAACCGAAAGAAATCTTTACGGTTTTCAGTAATCACGGCACGTTTTTCGCTACTGGCAAAAGCTAAAACATCCGAGTCAGGAATTCCTTGATTAGCTCTGCCTGCTTCTTGGACAGTCAAAATATCGTGACCTAAAGCTCGCAGTAATTCTACAACAGGATAGGGGTATTGCTCATCGGCATAGAGACGTGCCATCTGCTACAAATCCTCGTACATGACTTCATCGTTTTCCCGAATTTCGGTTTCGATTTCATCGGGAAAGGCTTCAGCATAAGCCCAAGCGTTGGCAATATCAGTAGCAGATAGCGATAAATAGCTTGTGAGTAAATCGGCTTCGCTATAGCCAATCCGACGAGCTTCTACAAGCCCCCAAACGGTGATGCGAGTTCCAGCAATGCAGGCACTGCCACCACAAACACCAGGCGTTTTTTCAATACCGCGCCAAGGACTAATTTTCCCTTGGGATAGCAGTTGAACCACTTGAGCTTTTTCGTCGTCAGAGAGTGCCAGCAATTGAGGCTCTAATTCTTTCAGCGTCATGGCAAACAATAGAATTGCGGTTACTTTCTATCTTATCAAACAACTTTTAAGAAAGTCATCTTAAAAAAGAGCGATCGCCCGAGAGTCAAGCGATCGGCTGGTATTATCAAACAGTCTGTATTGACTGGAAAACCTGTTTTCGCACAAAAATAACCGCAGAATTTCAATAAGTTTTATGTACCCACTTTGGAATCAAGGCTAAGCTGGATGTAATAAGACTCTACAGCTTGTATGAAAAAAATGCTTTATTCACTTTTGCCTAAATCTCAACTCAACATTCGGGTTTTAAAACATTTAGCAGCCGCTGTTTCTGCATCTTTAGCTCTCAGTGCAATTACCACTTTGAAACCCTCGCCAGTAACGGCTGCTGGCGATATCCCCCTAACACAAACCTCGACTCAGCTAGCAGCAAAACCTGATTCTAGGTTGCAGCTAGGGCAGTTGCGTACCACTGTTCCCGTGCAGAGAATGCAGCTCGATGGGGGTGGATTTATCCCGATCGCGATCGGCGGTATGATAGTTATTCTAGTGCTACCGCTATTTTTTGGCGGATTAGTCGTAATTGGCGATCGCGAAGTCGGAATTGTCAGTAAAAAGTTTAGCTTTGGCGGCAAGTCTTTACCCCCAGGCGATTTAATTGCCTTAAACGGAGAAGCTGGATATCAAGCTGATACTTTACCCCCCGGTTGGCATTGGGGTTATTGGCCTTTGCAGTACAACGTTCGCAAAGAATCTCTGACGATAGTTCCCCAAGGCGAAATTGGTCTGGTGATCGCAGCAGGCGGCGAGTCAAATCCACCGCAGCGCATTCTCGGCAAAATCACAGAATGCGACAATTTTCAAGATGCTCGCAAATTCCTCAAAGGCGGCGGCGAAAAAGGGAGACAACTCGGAATTTTGACTGGTGGCAGCTATCGAATTAACACGGCATTGTTTACCGTAATTACAGCAGCAAATTCTCCCAAACACGGGATGACAGCCGAACAGTTAAAACTGTACACGATTGCCCCGGATAAAGTAGGAATTGTCACCACTTATGACGGCGTTCCGATTCAAGATGGCGAAATTGCCGGCCCGATCGTTCCGAATCATGACAACTTCCAAAACTCGCAAAAATTTATCACTGCTGGCGGGCGGCGCGGTTTGCAGGAACAGGTTTTGCTTTCCGGTTCGTGGAACTTAAATCCTTGGTTTGTCGGGGTTGACCAAGTGCCGATGACCGAAATCCCGATCGGCTATGTCGGCGCCGTGATTTCCTATGTGGGTCAAACCTCGGAAGATGTCAGCGGCGCTGCTTTCACTCACGGCAACTTAGTAAATGTCGGGAATAAAGGGGTGTGGGTAACTCCGCTTTATCCGGGCAAACATCCGCTGAACACTCGCATTTTGAAAGTAGAATTAGTACCAACTACCAATATTGTTTTGAATTGGTCGAGCAAAATAGAAAGACACAGTTACGATTCTCAACTTTCATCTTTAACAGTACGTTCTAGAGATGGTTTTGCCTTCGATTTAGAAGTAGCTCAAATCATTCACGTCGGCGCTTTAGATGCTCCGAAAGTCATCTCTCGCGTCGGTTCGATGCAGAACTTAGTTGACCACGTTTTGCAGCCGACAATCGGCAATTATTTCCGCAATTCGGCTCAATCTTATTCTGTGTTAAATTTTCTCTCCGCCCGGAGCGATCGGCAAGCGGAAGCAGCCGAGTATATCAAAGCAGCTTTGCGTACCTACGACGTGCAAGCAATTGATACTTTGATCGGGGATATTTTGCCACCCGCAGAGTTGATGCAAACTCAAACCGATCGCAAAATTGCAGAGGAACAATGCAAGACTTATGACGTGCAGCAAATAGCACAAACTCAGCGACAACAATTGGTGCGGGAAACTGCTTTAGCTGAGATCCAGCAAGAGATGGTGAAATCGGAACAAGGTGTGATGATTTCTGAGTTAAAAGCGAATTCTCAGGTGAAACAAGCTCAAGGCGAAGCTGAATCTATTCGAGTGAAAGGAAATGCTCAAGCTGAAGCTTATCGCGCGGGTGTTGTGGCTTTGGGCGGTTCCGGTTATACGGCTTTGCAGTTAATGCAAATTATCGGTGACAGTCATGTGCGAGTTGTACCGGATGTTGCGGTTAGCGGCAACGGTAGCGGCGGCGGTTTGGTTGACGGTTTACTGGGAATGATGATGTGGAATCAAACGGGGAAAAATGGCGAAAATGGCGGGGAGTTACCTGTAGTTAAGTTACAAAAATCTGAATCTGTGGCCAAGTTACCTGTAGCAAAGGTGAATTCTGTTAAGTCCCCGGAATCTCGCCCTAATTCGCCCCCTGTTGCGAATTCGGATAGTGATATTGATTCGCTGTTTGATGAATTGCCATTTGACAATTCATAAAGGTATGTAGGGCTTGCTGAAAAAGTCAGAAAACAGCATTGAGAAAGATAAGTCAATTCGAGATCGCCTCGGCAATATAAGTTTTGTCAATTTTATGATGACGAAACATAGCTTTTACCAATGATTGGAGCCCAAAAATATCCAAAAAGGTTTTTGTTATGAAATAGACAGAAAAAAAGCCAAAAAGCCTGCCTTCTTCTGGGCAGAAAGATTCATCACCAGAAAATTTATAGCGATACTTGTTTCAGAAGTATTATTAAGTTTAGCCATCACTCTACCGAGGCTAAATCTTCTTTTAGCTTCTCCAAATCTTCCCTCAATTAAGTTACGAATTCTCTCGTCTGATTGAGCTTGTTTTTTTATTGATTTGCTCAGATCTTTGGGAGGTCTTCCTAGACGGACACCGCTCATTCTGATGCCGAGTTATTTGCACCAAATTCTATTTTCTTCCGTTCGATATATCCGATCTACATGAATTGATTCAGGGTAAAATCCGGTGAATCGTTTAAATGCTTCTACTTGTGTCTTTAAGTCTCCTGATTCGTTGAAATTATCCCAACTAAGGAATGAAAATTTAATAACATCAGCGATGTATAATAAATAAATGAGTGAATATGAATAGGTTCATGTTTCGGTATGGATGTCAAATAGTATACCTACTTGGTTATTCTTATGTCGCCCATGATTTGTTGATTTGAATCATTTATCCTAACATAATTTATGTATTACTCAGACGAAATTACTGCTTTA
>NZ_JAEQDE010000148.1:0-23042 GCF_020737865.1 Microcoleus sp. PH2017_35_SFW_U_B | reverse complement strand
TGATCTATATTACCTGTTTATCTTGCACTTTTTTCTCCCTCGCGCCATCTAAACCTATGCCACGCAATATGTGATTGATTTTTCAGCAAGCCCTATGTAGTGGCAGATTTGTATCAAAGACGCTGGCGAATTGAAGATATCTTTTGTACAGTAAAGAGACTTTTAAATTTAAGTTATTTATGGACAGGTTTGCTCAACGGAATCCAGATTTAAATCTGGGCTAGTTGGCTATTTTATGCGATTTTGATAGACTTAGGGGATGCCGTTGACCTCTCAACGTACCTTCTACAGTTGCTTCTAAAACAAAACCGTTTTATTGGCTCTACAACCCCTATTCATTTTGTTTGCTCCTGAATATAATTTGAATTAAGCCGATCGCACTTTTAGCACTCCCCGGTCAAAAACCCGCTTGTCAGTACCGATCGCACTGACAAACATCCGGTCTTCATAGACATCAAACGTCGCAAAACTCAGGCGGCTAGCAGAAAACTCCGTCCACTCAGAACGCCCCACCGGACGAGTCCCTCCGCCAGCACCGCAAATTAAATAAGTCGTACCGTCAATCGAGCGGGTGCGTTCGTAACTGTGTTCGTGTCCGTTGATATAAAGCTGCACGCCGTATTTTTGAAACAAAGGCGTCAAAGTCTTAATAAAAGGTTGATTCAATCCATACACGCCAGAGGAATAAATCTGGTGGTGACCGAACACAACTTTCCAGGGTGCAGTGCTTTGGCTTAACTCTTTCTCCAGCCAAACAAGCTGATTTTTCCAGTCAGCATTGTCATTGGTATCTAATGCAAAAAACTGTACCGGATCGCGCCGAAAAGTATAGTAGCGACCTTGCATATTAAAACCCGGATATTTAACTTGCGGGTCGCCGTTAGCAGTGCGAATGTCGTGATTTCCCAAACAAGCATAAAATTTAACGCCTTGCTGCAATAACGGCTGATAAGGCTTCTTAAAAACAGCATTAATTTTTTCAATTTCGCCGTTATTGTAGATATTGTCGCCGGCGAGAACAGCTATGTTAAAAGGATTTTCCCGGTGATATTGCGCCATCGCCTCAGCCACAGCATACTGACCTTCAGCGCCGGTACCGGTGTCGGCCAGCGAAATAAAGCGTAAAATAGGCGGTGAGGCCGGCAATGGGACGATCGCCCTTTGGGCCTCAAGGTTAGAAGGCACAGCAGCATTGGCGTCTTTACCCCAGGAAGTCCGAAGCTGAAGCATTTTCGAGACTCCGGCCAAACCTAGGGCGCTCAGACTGCCTAAAATTAGAAAGTGACGGCGTTTGATGCTCATGAGAAATTTGGGTAGAACTAATGAAATGATAAATTAAGGATGAGATGGCTCACCTAAAATTTATCCTGTTTAGATATATTTGTAACGCTCCAAGGCAGATAAAATGTCAGAAGAACCACTAAACCAACCAACTCCAGAACCGTTTGAATCTCCGACACCGGAGGTAGATTCCCCAGCAAAGTCGGCCGCGACTCGCACCACAGCTAAAAATGCTAGCAGTTCTGTTCCCACAAATGAGAAAATCAAAGCTTTGATGACCTCGATTGGGAATTTGGGAAAAGGGGGAAAAAAATTAGCAGCAGAACCTCCTTTGCAGCCCCAAAAGCCCGCACCAACTGCTTCCAACTCAGCAACAACTCCTCCTCCGCCTGCGAAAGTTAACAGCGTTCCCCCGCCAAAAGCTGGGGTAAAATTCGCTAAAAAGCCTGTATCTAAACCCGCGGGCGGGAGTTTTTTAGGGAAAGTCGGCGTACTTTGGCAAAGTATTGTGCGGTTAGTTCGATCGTTCCTACCTGCATCTGCGAACGCCAAGCTGTCCGATCCAATTTTAAACGCCTCCTTAGCTGCAATTCTCATCGTTGCGATCGGTTTAACTTTCAACAGTTTCTCGGCAAAACCGCCCCAGAAATTAGCAAAAGCGCCTATCCCAGCAGCACAGCTATCCCCAACCTTTGACGATTTTGTGGCGCCAGGAACAGCGAAATCCCCAGAGGCGATCGCAAATTCTCAGCCTACACCCGCTAATTTTAAAAGCAAATTGCCCGATTTAGCAGCGCCGAAAAAACCGGAACCTGTAGAAATTCTCCCGCCGCCGCCACTGACGCCGGAACAGTCGCTGATTGCGGCGATTCAAAATCAAGTTGCTGAAATTACTAATCGACTGGGCGGCGGTTTAGTTAAGTCTGTTGATGCTGATTTCTCGATCGGTCTTTTGACTGTCAAAGTCGCTGAAGATTGGTACAAACTCAGCGATGTAGAGCAAAATCAGCTCGCCAGTCAAATGTGGAAAGAAGCTAACTCACTGGATTTCAGCAAATTACAAATTGCAAATCTGGAAGGTAAGTTAATAGCGAGAAGTCCGGTTGTTGGCTCGGAGATGATTATTTTAGAAAGAGGAATTAATAAAGTTTAAATTCGGGAGCATCTCCTTTTTACAAATCTATTCGTAGGGGCGAAGCATTTCGGCAGTAAATCTCTGATTCTGGTTCATAAATTATGTGCCGAAATGCTTCGCCCTTGCCACAATGAGATGCACCGTTAAATTCTCTGTATCTGCAAACAGTCAGATCCGTCTGAAAGTCCAGGACGCAGCATCAAATTAGCTAGGTTTGTAGTGAGGACTTCAGTCCTCATCAAATGAGAGAAGACTGAAGTCCTCACTACGAACCTTAAAAAGTAGATCTACACCAGAGATTAAATTAATTAATTTTGAGAAAAATTGAAAAATGACAATTTTAACTCAAGTCCAACAAGTAGAAATTAAATATTCCAGCAGCGATGGAGGTGCGATTGCTGAAAGCGACATCGGGCGCCATTATATAACTTACGGCTAGGTGAATCCCGCAAACCCATTTTCACCAACCTATCACCAAGTCACCCAAACCATCCCAGTCGGCACAGCCCCAAGCGGTTTGCGGCAAATCGCCCTTAGCAGCGACGGCAAAAAGCTATTTGTTACCGCACCAAACGGCGCGAACAGCAAGATTTACGCCGTTAACATCGACCCCAAAGACCGACCAATCAGCCCCGGCGCGAACCCCAAAAAATGGAATCAATTAATTGGAACTGTAACAGCCGATGAAGGCGTAGAAGGATTAGCTGCTACGGTCGATCCGCTGAAAATGACATTTACAAACAGCGGCAAAGATAGCAAAGGATTTGGGGTACTGGATATTACCAATAACGACCCCGTAAGTTTTGCTGCTACTACTCGCTATACAAATTTAGGGCTGGGTTCAACTTTTGATTACTTCGATGTGAATGAGGGAGTTTCGGTAACAGTTTTACCGGATGCGAGTTATGCGTTTGTTGTGGGTCGGAATGCGGATACGAAATTTTTCGGTCAGGAAATACCCAGCATAGATGGAGACCCGCGGGCCGGTAGCAATATCGGCATTATCAAAAACCCGCTGACGAATCCGCAATTAGTAGCAGCAACTCGACCAATTCCAGATGGATTTGCTACAGACTTAGCGCTGTCAAGTGATAGCAAGTTTCTTTACGCTTCCTATCCAAATTTAAGCGGTGCGAATGGCAAAGTTTATGTTTTTGATGTGGAGGAATTTGTCAAAACGCTGACCAACCCCAGTCAATTCCAAGTAGATAATAAAGGTCGCTTGGCGGCGATTCCAATTGATAATATTAATCCAGCAGTTAGTGTTGCTGCTGATTTTCAGATTCTGACCGACGCGAACAATCAATATACTTACGGCGTGCCGCCGGGAAGTAAGAAAGCTCCCGTTTCTGTGACTAACCCTCGCGGTTTGGCGGCGACACCGCTGGATTGGCTGGATTTGACAGGGCCTATTGGTACTAGCGAGACTTCAGAAAATCCCCTTACCCCAAAGTTCCAATGGACTTTTGACAATCTACCTACTCAGGACATTGAAGAGGTTAATCTCTTCGTCAGCGTGTTCGATGAAGGTGAGGGTTTATTGCCCTGGGATGAAGTTGTCGATTTACCCGACCCTGACGGTAACGAATTCCTCTCCAATCAAGGATTGAGCAAACCCCAGCAGTTAGATTTACTGACAAAACCTTGGAGTACATCTTCTTACCACGGTCAAGAAAACGATTTCAATCCCAACCGCATTTTAACTGCGACTTGGCAGAAAGATAGCACCAATATCGGCAAGTGGACTTTCGATGGCGGTAAAACATTTACTCAGGGAACAAATACCAGCTTTACGCTTCCTCCCAGTCTCAAATTGACTGCGGGCCAGGAGTACAATTGGGCTGTTGAAGCTTGGAATAAAGAAGGAAAACGCAACGAGGAGTTTGGTAATTTCTGGACGCCGCTACCGCCAGCCCTCAACGGTGATAATACCTTCAGCAGCGTCACTGTGCTGACTCACGGCTTTAAACCTCCTTTTAGTCCTCCCTTTTTCAATAACCCTGGAATTCCTTCAGAATTTTATCAACTGGGTAATAGCATTGCCAATGCAGGTATCGACGGTGGCGGTTTGATGATGAGGTACGACCTGCCTACAGGTTACTGGGTTCCTGTCAACAAATATGGTGCAGTGCCCGGAGACTTCCCATCAGGTTTGAACCCGCAAAACGATCCGCAATATCTCACTAAATTGGAGAGTTATATAGCTCCCTACCTTGACAACAATGAACCGTTAGTGCTGCTGAATGACTGGTCGCAAAATAATGAATCGGCCGTTCCTGATTCAGGCTTCACAGAGGCGGCAGCAGATGCTTTCTTTACTTCCCTCGTGCAGTTGGATGGAGTGTTGAAGGATGAAACTAGCACGGCTAAACAAGGCGCACTTTTCAATTCCCCGCTGCACTTTGTTGGTTTCAGTCGAGGTACTGTTGTTAACAGCGAAATTATTCAGCGTTTAGGTTCTTATTTTCCTGATGCTGGCGGCAAAGAAAATTCCAATACTCGCGACCTTCAGATGACAACTTTAGACCCCCACGATTTCGATCAACCGGGGCTAGATGTGGTGACAGAGAATTTCGGCGATTTCCGCGAGCCAAAGGTTCAGGTGTGGAAAAATGTCACTTTTGCGGATAATTACTATCAGACAGTACCGAATTTATTAAGCGGTACGGTTTCGCCTGCGGGTCGGGATATTCCGAATCTCCCGTCTACTGA
Source organism: Microcoleus sp. PH2017_35_SFW_U_B (assembly GCF_020737865.1). Classification (NCBI taxonomy): domain Bacteria; kingdom Bacillati; phylum Cyanobacteriota; class Cyanophyceae; order Oscillatoriales; family Microcoleaceae; genus Microcoleus; species Microcoleus sp. PH2017_35_SFW_U_B. The sequence goes on along the minus strand of NZ_JAEQDE010000148.1, from coordinate 17,914 downwards.
GAATGGGAAAACAGCCCCCGGACTTAAGTTGCCGCGAGAAGGTTGGAGGTCAGAAAATCCCGATGCTACAGCTCCGCTGTTGGGAAAACCGGATTTGTCGGTTTTTCTGGGAACTAATAAAAACAACCCAGATTATAATAAAAGTCGTGCTGGGTTTACCAAGGAAACAGATCCTACTGTTGGTATTGCTGGAAGGGGAGCTGTACACGGACGTGTTTTGAGCTGGTATGGGGGAACATCAGACCTCTTTCCAACTAACTTCCCTTTCAATGAAGACTTAGATGTTAATCCTCTTTTCCGCCGACGCGGCGATGGGTATCGCGAACCTTTATTCGATAAGGACTTTTCATTTGGCGGTACTGTTTTGACAGACTCCGCTCGCGTTAGCCCTTGGTATACGCCGGAAGAGCGTTTTGAACACGGTGTTGATGCTGCTCCTTGGGAGGGAATTGGTACGGGGTGGTTTTATTCGGTTTTGGGTGGCGGTTCGGAGTTGCGTCCCCAAACGAATGTAGAGCGTATCCCGGTTGATTTTGACAATACTTATGATGCCAGGATGCGGGGAGATGGGGCGGTTCCTACTTTGTTTAATGGCAATTTTGATGCTGTTTTCAATCCGCAGGGTGGTAATCGGACTATTTTTTCTGATGCGATTCCTGGTTGGTCTTTGCATAATGGTGAAACGTCACCGAGTGTGTCTACCAGCAATCTTGTTGATGTGAATCAGTTATCTGCAACAGAAGCTCCAGCTTTGCACGCGGAACTCGATAGAATTGGAGTCGATCGAACTCAAGCAAATTATGCTCTGAAGCTAGAATCAGGAAAAAGTATTACCCACAATCGTTTTGTTGTACCTGATTGGGGAAACTTACGGTTTGACCTCCATGTTCCCGAAGCAGAACTAGGTTCGGGAAGAAGTGTTTTGGTCACTTTGTCAGCAGCAGATGGAAGTCCTTTAGGCGTTTCATCATCGATCAACTTGAGGCGAGCGAATCGTACAAGAGGTGCATATTTAGCAGATACACAAAGGATTGATTATGGAATTCAAGGGTTTGAGACTTTCCAAGTAGAGGTGCCTGACAATTTGCGCGGTCAAGTAGCAACTCTGAAGTTTGAAGTTGTTGGTGGCGGTAATGTTTACTTAGATAATGTATTTTTTAAAAGCCAACATCTACTGTTTGGAAATCCCTCAGATGCAAGGAACACAACTGATCTTGCTATTGCGGAGCGCAATAACTATTTGCTAGAGAAAGCACAGTTTGCCACTGCTTATGATGACAGCAGTAAAACTCCTAAATGGGTAAGTTGGCAACTGAATCAAAAGTGGCTGGGTAGTGTTGCGCGCTCAAATCTCAGATTTATCGAAGATCAAAGTATTCCTGAAACTTGGGGTCGGGTCAAAAATGAGGACTACAGCAACAGTTTGTATTCAAGGGGTCATATGCTACCTTCGTCTCAGCGAACTAATAGTGAAAAGGACAACATAGCGACTTTTTTGATGACGAATGTAGTTCCACAGCATCAAGATAACAACGATCTCAGCCTAGATGAAAATCCGCAAAGTCCAGCATGGACGAGTTTTGATGATTTGCTTGCATCCACTACTAATATTGACTCAAAAGAGCTTTATGTTGTCGCTGGGGGTTATGAAAGCAATCTAAATCCTCAACGTATAAGCCATAGAGCAAGACCCAGCAGATTAACAAATCCCCAGATTCTTACAAGCAAAGGAATCAATATTCCTGGTTGGACTTGGAAGGTCGTACTGGATTTAGAGCAACCAGGACTGAATCCTGCTAATGTCACAATTGCTAACACTACAACTTACGGCATTTTGACACCCAACGAGGTTGAACCAGCTCACGTCCCAACTAATCCAAATGGATCGGTAGATGCCAATGGAGATTTCCCACTTCCAGTTCCTCACCCATTCAATACTTTGTTGGGGTTAAGTCTTCCAGACATACAAAACAAAGCTGCTTGGAGAGGAAATAATCGAATCATAAGGCTGATCGTCTAGACATCAAACAAATTAGCCTGGAAAGCTTGCTTAGCATACCAGGCTATTGACTTTTAATAAAGTCTATGAGTTGAAGATGATTTGACTTTTTCTTATATCAAATCAATCTTAGACCGTGCTAATGAGATAATCAAAGTATATCCTACCATCTCCAATACCCTTTTCCAGCAAAACCGATCTATCAATCCCTTTAGGAGCAATCGTCATTCCTAATAGTACCATCAGGCATAATGGTATTGCAGAAAATCACACGACCTTCTCCGGTGGCTGCAAATTCTGCACCCATTAGATTGGCTCTAGTCAGGTTAGTATCAATCAATCGCGTACAATGCAGGTTGGCTTCTCTCAAGTCGGCATCAACCAGTTCGCCTCCCAGTTCGGCATAATCTAAGATAGCGTCCCTCAAATCGGCAGCAATCAATATAGTACCCAATAGGATAGCAGATTCTAGGTTCGTACTACTCAAATTAGCACCGCTGAGATTAACAAAACTCAAATCGGCTCTAGTCAAGTTAGCACCGCTGAGATTGATACCACTCAACTCATTCTGACCTGGTGGGAGGTCTCTAATATCACCCACGTTAGCAACGTTTAAATCAGCATGACTTAAATCAACTCCAGGGAAATTTCTCTCTCCCGCAGCGTAACGCCTATATAGTTCTTCAACATCCATAGCTGTCTTGTTCAAGCTGTTTATACTTTTATAATAGCACTGTCACTTTTACTTTTACTTTGTATCAAAACAAAGCTGCTTGGAGAAGTTAGCAAACATGGAAGCTGACTGTTAAGCAAATCGAGGAGTTGACTGAGCTTAACTTTTTCTCAAATATCCCCGACGAGATTGAGGAAATAATCGAATCAGAAAGTTGATGGTCTAAATTTCAAATAAATTAGCCGGGAAAGCTGACTTTGCTTACCAGGCTATTAACTTTTAATTAATTAAAACCTAGCGAATATAAATAATTGATCGAAGGCAAAAATATCTAAAAAGCCACTCCATCAAGCATTACTATTACACGCTATTACACAAATTATTTAGGCTACTCATACTCTTCATTATTAATAGTACCATCAGGCATAATTGTATCACTAAAAACTACATACCCATCTACATGAACTTGAAATATTGCCCCCCTCAAATTAGCTCTGGTCAAGTGAGCATAAGCTAATCTCGTACAAAACATACTGGCTTCTCTCAAGTCAACATCAATTAGGTTGCATGCCAGTTCAGCATAATCTAGGATAGCATCACTCAAATTAGCACCAGTCAATATCGTGCATTCTAGAGTAGCAGACTCTAGGTTTGCACTGCTCAAATTAGCACCGCTGAGGTTAACACAAATCAGTCTGGCTCCGGTCAAGTTGGCACCGCTGAGATTGATACCGCTCAAATCATTTTTACCTGGTTCGAGTTCTTCGGGATATCCCACTTTATCAAAGTTTAAGTCAGCATGACTTAAATCTACTCCTGAGAAATCCCTTTCTCCCGCAGCATATCGCCTATATAGTTCTTCAACGTCCATAGCTTTCTTGTTCAAGCTGTTTATACTTTCATAATAGCACTGTCACTTTTACTTTACTTTATTGGGGTTAAGTCTTCCAGACATACAAAACAAAGCTGCTTGGAGAAACTGGCGAACATGGAAGTTGACTGTTAACCAAATCGAGGAGTTGACTGACCTTGACTTCTTCTCAAATATTCCAGACGAGATAGAGGAAATAATCGAATCATAAGGCTGATCGTCTAGACAGCAAACAAATTAGCCTGGAAAGCTGACTTGGCTTACCAGGCTCTTGACTTTTAATAAAATTTAGAAGCAGCAAAAGGGAATACTTCTAGTTTAGATCCTAACCGCGTTGGCGGTTGCTATACTTATTTCTTTCGGGCCAATTTTTACTATTAATAGTGCCATCAGGCATGATCGTATCGCAAAAAATTAAACCATCTTCTTCTGTCATGACTTGAAATGTTGCCCCCATCAAGTTGGCTCTGGTCAGGTCAGTACCAATCAATCGCGTACAAAATATACTAGCTTCTCTCAAGTCAACATCAATTAGATTGCATACCAGTTCGGCATAATCTAAAATGGCTTTCCTCAAATCGGCACCAGTCAATATCGTACATTCAAGGGTGGCAGAGTCTAGGTTCGCACTACTCAAGTTAGCACCGCTGAGATTAACACAACTCAGATTGGCTCTAGTCAAGTTAGCACCGCTGAGATTGATACCACTCAACTCATTCTGACCTGGTTGGAGGTCTTCCATGTATGTCACGTTAGCAATGTTTAAATCAGCATGACTTAAATCAACTCCAGGAAAATCTCTCTCTCCCGCCGCGTAGCGTCTATATAGTTCTTCAACATCCATAGCTGTCTTGTTCAAGCTGTTTATACTTTTATAATAGCACTGTCACTTTTACTTTTATTTTGTATCAATACAAAGCTGCTTGGAAATAATCGAATCATAAGGCTGATCGTCTAGACATCAAACAAATTAGCCTGGAAAGCTTGCTTAGCATACCAGGCTATTGACTTTTAATAAAGTCTAATTTTCATTTTTATTAATACTGCATTTACTAAAGCTCAATATTAGCCGATCGCCCTTTTAGCCCTTTGACCCCTTCTGCTCTTCAAAAGTACGATTCGACATACATAATTTAATTTAAAAAAAGCGACATCCATTTTGTTGCTCTCAAAAAAAAGGGAAGTCTATTTACCTTAACTATTGTTACGCACTCTGCCATCGGGCATGAGGGTTTCCTCAAAATGGCAATCTCGAAATTTAACCCCGAATATATCATCTTTCACACCGAAGTCGGCTTCCCGGAAGTCCGTTTTAGTCAACTTGGCTTCATCAAAATCAACACTGTGTAACCTAGCTCCCTTGAAGGTTGCCTCCGTCAAATTATTGCAGATAAAGCTGAAACTGCCTATTCTTGCCTTATTCAATTTGGCTCTACTGAAATCGGCACAGAAAAAACGACTCTCAAATAACCCAGCTCCCGTAAAGTCGGCTCCGCTCAAATTGGCATGGGCAAAAACTGATTGGAAGAAACCGGTTTCCCGCAAAATAGCATTGCTCAAATCTGCTCTTTCAAAATTGCTTTGATCGAAATCAACCCTAGTCAAGTCAGCTCCTCCCAAAATCACTCCATTCATGTAGGGCCCGAGCTCTTGGATATTACTATTACGCAAAATAATACCGCTCAAATCCAATCCTTTTAATTGTCCGAGCTCCCAAGACCTGCGTTCCCGGCTGCAATTGGGACTCTCTACCATCAAGCCGCTAAAATTTCTTTCCCCAGCCGCATAACGATTGATGATATCTGTAAACAGCATCTTTTGCATTTGGAAAATAGCGGTATCTATCTGCGCTCCCTGAAAGTTGGCACGTTTAGTTTTCGCGCCAACCAAGTATGTCATGCTAAAATTTGCCGAGGTACAATTAGCATCAATCAAATAAGCATCCGTCAAATCAGCTCCCCACAAATTAGCGTGACTGAGATTAGCACCTTCCAAGTCAGCCAGTCCTAAGTCAGCATCACTGAAGTCAGCTTCTTCTAAGCAAGCATTACTTAAGTTAGCGCGACTGAGATTAGCAGTGCTCAGGTTAGAAGAAGCTAGATGCGCTCCGCTGAGATTGGTTTCTCTCAAATTAGCACCTCTCAAATCAGCGCCACTGAGCTCGATGCCACTCAAGTCCATGTTTGCTAGATTGGCATCGACCAAGCTAATTTCCGAGAAATCTCTCTCGCCATCGGCATAGCGTCTGAGCAATTCTTCAGCGTCCATAACTTTCGACCTTTATCTATTTACACTCTTAATAATACTACTTTTAAAAAAGCTATTCTACTCCCGGGATTACACTATTCCAAATAGTACCATCGGGCATGATGGTATCTTTAAAGTGAGCATCTGTAAAAATAGCCATTTCAGATTTGTTAGCTCTAATTTCATCCAGATCCAACTCAGTACCAAAAAAGTTAGTTCTCGTCAAGTCAGCCCGATAAAAACGAACTCTATCTTTAAACTTAGCATTCCTAAAATCACTATCGGTTAAGTTAGCATCATCAAAACTTGTCTCAATCATCTTGGCTCCACTTAAGTTTGCTCTACTCAAATTCGCGTCGTAAAACTTAGTCTCCTGCAAATCGGTTTGAGTCAAATTCGCCCCTGTCAAATCCGCTCTGCCAAAGTTAGCTCGCCACAGACAAGCTCCGCTCAGGTTAGCCCCAGTCAAATCAGCATTTTCAAAATGTGCGCGGGCCAAGTCAAGGTCGCTCAAATCTGAGCCACTAAAATTGATTCCTTGTCCGTACAAAACCAGATGTAGCAAGTCACTTTCCCTGAAGTTAGCTCCACTCAAGTTCACTCCACTTAAGTAGCGCTCCTTAGATTGCTGGTCACCACAACTGTTTTCTACTGTTGTATATTCTGATATATTCTGCTTCTTTTTCTTCTTCGTTCATGACTTTATTTCTAGAATCTGTTGAGAATAAAAATGACGGATTAGTCTTCACTATTCCAAATAGCGCCATCGGGCATGATGGTATCTTTAAAGTAAACGTCTTTGAAAACAACCCTTCCAGGTTTGTGATCGTTAACTTCACTTATTTTAAATTCAGTGCCAAAGAAGTTAGCTCTCGTCAAGTCACACTTAGAAAAACCCACCCCATTTTGAAACTTAGCATCCCTAAAATCACTATCAATTAAGTCACAAAAACCAAACCCGGTGTCAATCATTTTGGCTCCACTAAATTTGCATCTACTCAAATTAGTCATGTGAAAACCAGTTTCCTGTAAGTCACTTCTGCTGAAATTTGCCCCAGTCAAATTCGCTCTGCGAAAGTTAGCCCGCCACAGACAAGCTCCGCTCAGGTTCGCCCCACTCGAATCCGCATCTTCAAAATGCGCGTAGGCCAAGTCGAGGTCGCTCAAATCTGAGCCACTAAAATTGATTCCTTGTCCGTAAAAAACCAGCCGTTGCAAGTCACTTTCCCTGAAGTTAGCCCCACTCAAGTTTACTCCACTAAAGTAACCATCCTTACACTGATCGCCGGTCAAGTTCACTTGAATTAGACCACAACTGTTTTCTACTGTTGTATATTCTGATATATTCTGCTTCTTTTTCTTCTTCGTTCATGACTTTATTTCTAGAATCTGTTGAGAATAAAAATGTTGATACTACTAAAATAGCTCAATCTTTGAAGGCTCACAAGGAAGAACAGCAAGCGCGGCTGGCAGCGGAGTCAGCTTTGCGATCGCTCTTAACTCAAGTTTTAAATTCTGGGATGAATCTGGAACAGGTGGCGCAAATGATGAATTTATCGACTTTGGAGGTGAGACGATTGGTTGGAGAAAACTTTTGAGTGCATTGACAACAGTAAGGTGCGCGGGAGCACCTTACTTGACAAAATATTAACAGTCAGCAGTCAAGAATTAATATCATGTCCCGTCGAACGACCATAATAAGATTGGTTTGTAGTGAGGACTTCAGTCCTCGGATTTGGATGCGGACTTGCATTCCTCACTACAAACCATTTTTAGGGCTGATAATTGACACGGTGTGACTAAAGTCTTCACTAGAAACGGTTTTTAGCGTAATTGACAGGGCATATAGCCTTTCTCAAAAAGATGAGGTATAACTGACAGCTCGATAACCGCTTAGACGTATAGGGCCCAAGCCCAACAACATACCTCATATGAGAGCTAGATTCGCTATAATATCAATTATTATTTGAAAGGCTTGTTAGTAGGTTTAAAACCTTGTTTTTGAAAATAGGTTTTAAATACTTCGTGAGCAATTGGTGCGGCCGAGACGGCACCAAATCCTCCGCCTTCGACTATAACTGCGATCGCAACTTCCGGCTTGTCAGCGGGAGCAAAACCCACATACATCGAATTGTCAGGATGACCTGGCATTTCCACAGTCCCTGTCTTGCCAGCACTTAAAGGAATTGTACCGTCATTCAGACCGCGGCCTGTACCCTTTTTCACCACGTCCATCAATCCTTCTTTAATCACCTTTAAAGTAGAAGGTTTAATTCCTGTGGGGATTTTTTTCGTGAGGGGTGTATTGGTTTGAGAAGCCAATAAGTGCGGCTGCACTCGATAACCGCCATTAGCAACAGTTGACACCATCACAGCCAATTCTAGGGGAGTACAAAGTACCAAACCCTGACCGATCGCCATTGTGACGGTATCGCCCACATACCAATCTTCCTTGTACATTTTCTTTTTCTCTGCTGGCGTGGGCACTTGACCGTGATTGGCACCGTCTATCCCCAAAATATCTAAATTAATCGTCCCGCCAATGCCCATTTTAGACGCCCATTTCGACATTTGTTCCGGGCCTGCCGCCATGCCTACTTGATAGAAAAATGTATTGCTGCTAAAGGCCAAAGCATCGCGAAAACCGATAACACCTTGACCCGCGCCGTGTTCGTTGAAAGAAATGCCACCGATCGTAATTGAAGAAGATGATACTAAAGTCGAGTCAGGAGAAAACTTGCCCGATTCTATGCCGGCGACAGAAGTTACAATCTTAAAAGTGCTGCCGACTGGATAGCCTTGAACTGCCCGATTTAAAAATGGTTTTTCTGGCCCTTGCAGTCGATCCCATTCTGTTTGAGTCACCTTGCGGGTGAAAATGTTGGGGTCAAATGTCGGCCAACTAGCCATTGTTAAAAGCGCTCCGGTTTTCACGTCGATCGCTACAACGGCACCCAGGCGATCGCCCAAAGCTTTTTCGGCAGTTTTTTGCATATCTAAATCTAAAGTTAGCTGCACGGGTTTGCCGGGAATAGGCTCTTTTACGCCTAAATCTTGAATTTCCTCGCCCTTAGCGTTCACCTCGATCAAACGGTTCCCCCAAACGCCTTCTAAAGTTGGATTGGCTAACTTTTCAACTCCCATTTGACCGACGATCATCCCCATTGGATATGCAGGATTAGCTTTTAATTCGTCTAAAGTAGCTTCACCGACGTACCCCAAAAGGTGAGCTGCTAATTGCTGGTTGGGATTGTCGCGGCTCGATTCTACGCGAATTTCAACTCCCCGCAAAGTATTGCTTTGTTCTCCCAAAGCGACGAAAGTAGCGACATCGATATCTTTACTAATTCGCACTGGCAGGGCTGATTTGTAGCCGGCTACATCGATTTTTTTGATGATTTCGGTGGCGGGAAGTTTGACGATCGGGCTCAGTGTAGCCGCGACTTCTTGCCAATCCTTTGCCGATCGCTCTTTTGGCCACAAATACACCGATCGCGATACGCGGTTCGCCGCCAAAATTTTGCCGTTGCGATCTAAAATTTGACCGCGAGTCGCTGCGACTGAGACAGGGCGAATGCGGTTATTTTCCGCCCGCTGTCGGTTGTAGGCTCCCTGTACCAGTTGCAATTCGGCTAGACGAAACATCGGCATCGTCACTAATGTAGTGACGATCAGCATAAAAATCATCACTTGGAGCGATCGACTCCGTTGCTGTGCAGGATTGTCCGAGGTATTTTTGTTTAATCGGACTTTAGAGTTAAAAGAAAAATCGCTAGCCATATTAATTAATCTGCTCTTTGATTGAATTAACAGGCAGATCTAATTCTCATCCGGATTATTTCGGGGAGGATACAGCGATGACAACTTTTAGCTCTTTAGTGACCGACATAAATATGCCTATTGGCAGATACATAAATACGTAAAATCCCGTACAGTTCTTGTTCTACAATTTCCTATTTATTTTCCTATTAGCATAAATAATTGCTTGAAAGCCTCTGGGTTTGGCGTAGAAATTAAAATCAGACGATTCATTACTCCAATCCTCGGACTTCCAGGTAGAGGTTGCCCTCAAGCGGTCAACTGTCAACTAAGAGGGCTCTCACGGGGGCACTGCCCCTACAACAGATCAACTGTCAACTGTCAACTGTCAACTGTCAACTGAATGAACGACGCATAGGCTGTCACCTTAATATCAATTCCAGTAATATCTCCACCGACAACAACAGCCGTTGCTCCTAAATTCAATGCTTTTTGAGCCATGGAGGGCCCAGAGATTCCGCCTTCGCAGATAACGGGAATCTTGAGCTTTGCTACCATTTGCGCTAGCAAATCAAATCCGGGCGGCGAGAAACTTTCTGTTTGGGGTGTGTAGCCAAAAAGAGTAGTACCGACAGTATCTGCACCAGCTTCAGCAGCGGCGATCGCAGATTCTATAGTATCTACATCCGCCATGACTAATTTCCCTAATTCTTTGTGAATGCGATCGATTAACGTCTTTAAGTCTTCGCCAGCAGGGCGGTTTCGCAAAGTCGCGTCAATGGCGATAATATCTGCTCCTGCAAGTGCGATCGCCCGTGCGTCTTCAAACCGAGGAGTAATGTAAATCTCGCATCCCGCCAATTGCTGCTTCCAAATGCCAATTACGGGAGCCGATACCTGTTGTCGCACCGCTGCAACGTGAGCCGGGGTGTCAATCCGCACGCCCGATGCCCCTCGATTGATGGCGGTGCGAGCCATTGCTGCAATCACGATCGGATCGTGCAGTGGCGAATCAGCAGGTGCTTGACAAGAAACAATTAATCCTGTGGGAATTTGACAGTTAATCATGGGGAATTGGGGAATGGGGAATGGGGCATGGGGCATGGGGCATGGGGCATGGGAATGGGGCAAACAGGGCATTGGGAATTGGGCTTTTTTTGTAATTTATTCCCTGTGTCCTATTGAACTCAAATAGGCGTTAAGTTTTGGTAGTAATTTATCAACAATTGGTTTAAATTTGCTTACTTCTTCGCTGGTGATGAGTTGTCTAGCATAGGCTAATCTTAACCAGTTTACGGTTTCGTACAAAGAGCCTCTCGCAATTTTTACAAAACGCCGATTATCTTGGTCACTCTAACGACCTCTTCCTTCAGGAATATTAGCACAGACACTATCAGCAGACCGAACGATCTGTTTGCCGATCGCATCTTTTGTGAAGTAATCCCATTTTTTAACAATCTCCCAAATCTGATTCGCCAAACTTTCCGCCAACTTATAAACTTCTAATTCCTCAAAATCAGGTCTTCCCATAATTACCTCAAAAACTCAATTATATTAAATGCCCCATGCCCCATACCCCATGCCCCATGCCCCATGCCCCATTATCCATTAATCCCGGCCATTAAAGAAAGAATTTTGTCAAGCAATTGCTCGGGGTGAATCGGTTTAGCCAAACAATCGTTAGCTCCCGCCGTCACAAAAGATATTTCATCTGCGGGAATTTCTTTAGCGCTTAAAGCCAGAATTTTGAGATTTTCAGTAGCGGGTTTTTGGCGAAGTTGTTGAATTATTTCGCAGCCGTTCATCCCGGGTAAACGCATATCCACAATCACAGCATTGGGCTGCAAAAGTTCAATTTGTTCTACCGCCGCCGAGCCTTCAATCATCCACACTACCTGCATTCCTGCGGCTGTCAGGATATCGCAAATCAGCATGGCAGTTTCTTCATCTTCTTCTACGAGGACGAGGCTGCCCCGCAAGGAGGAAGAGTGCAGCGGTAAAGATGAATTCGATTTTTCATATTTGAATTTTGTGGATTCATCTTTGCTTTTAGTTTGCATTGGTATAAAAACTGTAAAAGTAGAGCCAACATCAACTGTAGAGTTGACTTCGATCGCGCCGCCGTGAAGTTCTACTAATTGTTTGGTCAATGCCAATCCCAAACCGGTGCCGCCGTATTCGCGGCGGTAGGGGGAATCTAACTGCTGGAATTTTTGAAACAAGAGCGATCGCTGATCTTCGGGAATTCCAATGCCGGTATCTTTGATTTGAAAAACAGCGGTGCTACCTGGGGGTGCAGTACCGGGCTGTCGCACTGCTGGCGTCCGAGTTTTATCTTCTGTCACCCACACTCGCAGGACGATTCGCCCGCCTTCGGGAGTAAATTTAATCGCATTTCCTAAAAGATTGAACAGAATTTGTCTCAAGCGGCGCGGGTCTGCGGTGAAGCGATCGCACTCTTGTTTGATCCGCTGTTCTTGCACGAGTTCCACGCCTTTAGCTATAGCTTTTTCTTTGAAGGCGTGCAGGCTCTGAGAAGCTAATTTAGAAATTGAAAATTCACTAATTTTTAATACTGCTTTTCCTGCTTCTACTTGCGATAAATCTAAAATATCGTTAATTAATTCTAATAAGTGGTCGCCGCTGTCCCGGATAGTTTGCAGGTACTGTCGCTGTTTGGCAATTGGTACTTCTTTGGTGCCAACTTTGCCGTAAGACCACCGCAGCAGCGTGTCCGAAATGCCGATGACGCAGGTGAGGGGAGTCCGCAATTCGTGGCTCATAGCTGCCAAAAATTCGCTTTTGGCGAGGCTGGCAGACTGGGCGGTAGCAAGGGCATCGCGCAGTTCTTGCGTTCGCTCTATGACGCGCTGTTCAGAGGTACACTTTTGCTGCTGGACTTCTGCATAAAGTTCGGCTTGGTAAATGGCGATCGCCAAATGTTCTGCTATTTGCCGCAAAAATGTTTTTTTGCTTTCTTCCCACTCGCACACAGTACACTGGTGGGCGATTAGCAGCCCCCACAATTCGTCTTGAACTACGATCGGTACTAGCAACTTCGCCCGCACCTTCGCCCGCCGCATCAACTCTAAAAAACAAGAGTGCGAAGAGTAAGTTATTTCCACATCAGTGACGCACAAAGCCAAACCTTTGCGATATTTCTCTCTGTCAATGACTCCATCGGGAAAACACTGGGCGCCTTCACTAAAATTCAGTACAGACGAGATAGCATCGCTGGCTAAAGCTTCGTAGGTAACGCGACCTAAATACAAGTAAGAACCGGGATTTTCTTTGACTTCGCCAGAAACCGCCATAGGTATTTCTTTACCTAATTCGGCATGGTGGGGGGCTGGCACTTTTTCAAATTGATAAATTAACAGGCGATCGACATCCAAAAACTCTCGCACTCTCGAAACTGCTTTTGACAAAATTACTGGTAATTCCAAACTCTGGCGGATTTGAGTTGTCACCTGATTCAAAAGTCGCTCTTGTTCTAGCTGCTGCTGCAAAGCATCTTCCACAGACTGACAAAATGAAATGCAGGGACTGGCAATTTGTAAGTGATTGACGGCTTCGGCAATCTGGTGGTGTAGCGTTTCTGGAGCGATCGGTTTTAACGCTGAGTTTCCCTCTATTTCTGTTGGGAGCTTTAGGGGCAGGGGACTGTTTTTGCTGGCATCGGTAGCGAGAAGATCCAGCAAATTTAGGGTGAATTCGCTTTGTAAAATTGCCGAGTTCGGCTGTATGTTCTTAATTGCTTGTTTGAGGGCGCGAATGTCAATTTGTCTTGGCGGTGCGGGCGTTATTTCTGCGAGTTTGTCTGCGAGGGGAGAGAGGAATTTGGCGATCGCCCCTGGATCGAAAGTCAAATCCACATTTAATTGCGAAGTGAGATGTTTTTCACTGTGTTTGCGTCCGTTTGTTGCCAACTCATCTAATGCCTCGCCCCGCAGCAGCGCGCTAAACCGAGCTGATACCACTGCTGCAAACCTTTGGGACGAGTTTCCTTCCCCATTTTCAGGATTGGCGATCGCATCGTCGGCGAGCCAAATCGCCCCCGGGAGTTCAGCCATTTGCTGTAACAACTGGTAAGCAGCCTCAAAGGTTGCGATCGGCAAAGTTCGATTTAAGGTTTTTGGTTTCAATCTAGGTATTTTCCCGGTTGTTTTAAAGGACAAAATATGAATGCCGCTGTTTTGGGGAGGGAACCAGGGGCGCAGCAGACGGGGCCGCTCCAAAAGACTTGAGATCAAAGAAGTCAGTCGATTTTAGATCTTAGATTTTAGATTTTAGATTTACTTGCAGCTTCGTGAATCACCGGAGCAGGAACTTCGAGCTAAGATTTTGGGCTGCTCGCAACTTAAGTCGCGCGCTTGTATCCGTTTTTCTGCGGTGTCGTGACTCAAATAACGTAGCCAGTTAAGGCTGAGGCTGGTCAACACAGCTTGCGAGATATTACTCTTACAAGCTCAGTTCTTTTAAGACTGGGTTGCTGACTACTTTAAACAATCTTAATCCAGTATAATATCAATATATAATTTGTTAACTTCTACTTAACACTATCCGGGTAAATGAGCAATCCAACTCAACTCACCCCCGATTTCACGATCGGACATCTGCCGTGTCACCACTTCCAAGTCAGTGCTGCAACTCCAGGACAGGTAGTGGCTCAAAGATTCGAGCAAGAACCAGACCTACCGGGAGTGATTATTACTCACGAATCACAGGTATTGGGCATGATTTCTCGCGTCAAATTTCGAGAACAAATGAGTCTCCCCGATCGCGTAGAAATTTACGGTCAGCATCCGATTCGAGCCTTGTTAGATTTTATGAGAATACCGCCTTTGCTGATGGAGGAAAACTGGAAAGTTGAGGATGCCGTACAAGCGTCTCTCAACAGGCATAAAGATTTAATTTATGAACCAATTATTGTGGTAATGGACAATCAGAGTTTCCGCCTTTTGGACGTTCGGACTCTGGTGATTGCCCAGTCTAAAATTTTAGCTCAAGCTAACAAGCTTATTCAAAAATACAGAGTAGAAAGACAGAAATATATGGGAATCATTCAACAAGAACAGGCAAAATTTTATGAATGCCAGGAGTTGCTAAAATCCCAACACCTTCAAGCCCAAGTATTGCAGAATACTCCGAGTCGCGAGCAAGTGACACTGGTCAAACAAGCTGAAGAAATTTCTCAAATAAATCAGCGATTTGTGAGGATTGCGAAGTTAATTTCTTCAGAAGGCCGCCAAGCATTTCAAGCTACTTTTCAAGGTGCTAATTCTATTTGCAATAATACACAGAAAATTTTGGGTATTAGCAAAGCAATAGCTAATGATTTAGAAACGGTTAACCGCACTTCCCGAACCATCGGGGAGGCGATCGAACAAGTCAGGCATTTAGCAGTACAGGTGGCTGTAGTTACCAATCAAATGGGAAATCAGCCCAGCGGTCTGAGCAAGGTGAGTTTGGAAATTGGCAGACTGGCAAGTAAAACTTTTGAATTGGGGACCCAAATCGAGCAAATTGCCAGCCGATTTAAACTTCGGGTTCACGAACTCACGGAGGCAGCAAGAGCGGGTGCTAATGTAGCTAAATCGGTGACCATCAAGATCGATCGTGCGGAAATGGCTTTGTTAGAGTTGGAGGAATTAATAGCGGAAAAAGATTTCAATTCACCGACCGCCATTAAAGAAAATTTGGGAGTTAAAAAAAGTGTTGTTGCTCATTCTTTAGTTAAAGATTTAGAAGACGCTGAAGCTGAAATTTCTGAATGGGAAGATATAGTTAAGCAGCAAGATTCATCGCAATATCTGATTCAAAAAATTCAGCAGGCGCTGAAGTCGAAAAAGCCCTAAAATTCTAGGGCTCATCTGATTTAACTTTTCGATATGTATAGCCTTTCTAGCTCTCATATGAGGTACGAATGGGCATGGGGCATGGGCCAAACAGGGCATCGGGCATGGGGCATAGGGCATAGGGCATGGGGCATGGGGCATGAGGCATCGGCCAAACAGGGCATACTCACTACGCTTGAGAACCGCTATATAGGAGAAGGAGAAGGAAAAAGGAAGACGCCTTGAGTTATCGTCGTGATATCTGGAAAAAAGCTCGTGTTTCAAGAACTTCATAATCGTCGGGGCGGTTGGTCTGAAAAAATAAAAAGTAACAATTTTACAATTTGCACAATACTATTTGTTTGAAGGAGGTTAATACGAATAAATTAAGAGTTAGGCAACGCTATTTGCATCACAAGATTTTGATTTAAAGTCACAAGAATTGGTCAAATAACAGGCTAGGTTTATGAAAATTTTGCTAGTAGAAGATGACACAATTACAATCAATTTGCTGACCAGAGCGCTGAATGCTCATAATTACAATGTGAATACGGCGGAAGACGGCGAAACAGCCTTGCAGTTGGCACAAGCCTACGATTACGACTTGATTGTTTTGGATGTGCTGATTCCTAAACTCGACGGTATTAGTTTGTGTCGGGAATTGCGATCGTCCGGCTGCCAAATGCCGATTTTATTGCTGACAGCGCTAGATAGCAGTAACGATAGAGTTCAAGGTTTAGAAGCGGGTGCAGACGATTATGTGGTGAAACCCTTTAATCTCCAAGAATTAATTGCTCGAATTCGGGCTTTGCTGCGCCGGGGTAAGGCAAGTTTGTCGAGTACAAGTTTGACTTGGGAAAAACTGCAAGTCAACCCGGATACTACGGAAGTAACTTATGGCGAAAAAGTTCTGCATTTGACTCCCAAAGAGTACAATCTGCTGGAACTTTTTCTGAGAAATCCCCGGCGCATTTTCAGCCGCAGTGCCATGCTCGATCGCATTTGGTCGGCGGGCGAATTTCCTCAAGAAGAAGCCGTTACCGCTCATATCAAGGGGCTGCGGCACAAGCTGAAAGCAGCCGGGATGACTGTAGATTTAGTGGAAACGGTGTATGGATTGGGCTACCGGCTCAAAAGTCTGCCGGAGGAGATTGAGAGTCCAAAAGTTGCCCGGGATACGGCAGAAACTGCTAAAAGTCAAGAAAATGTACCTGCTGAATCGATCGCACACAGCCAGGAATTAAGCAACGATGAGCGCCGCCTCCAAGTCCTGAGTGTGGTTGCGGAAATTCGGGGCAAGTTAAAAGCTAATTTTATCGAAAAGGTGGTGATATTCGATCGCGCGATCGCCCAACTGAAAACCGGAACCTTGGACAACCAACTGCGGCGGGAAGCCCAGGAGCAAGCTCACAAATTAGTCGGTTCTTTGGGAACTTTAGGGCTGCCTAAAGGTTCGGAAGTTGCGCGCAAGATCGAACAGTTGTTCAAGGCCCAAAACATCTTTAAACCGGAGACTGCTCAGCAGATTGAGGATTTTCAGGATTTGCTCAAACAGATATTCGATCGCCCGCCGGAACCTGAAAGCGAGCTGGTTACTGCGGTTTCCAAAAAGCGCCGCATTCTGATCGTTGATGATGATACTTTGCAGAGCGATCGACTAAAAGCAGCAGCATCCGGTTCGGGCTTTGAGATAGAAGTTGCCACATCTGGGCAATCCGCAAGAAGCGCGATTTCTCAACAGCCTCCCGACGCGATTTTACTGGATTTGACATTTTCCAGAATTCAGGAAAACGGACTTACTCTCCTAGCCGAGCTCCGCACTGAAAAACCTGATATTCCAGTGATGATTTTTAGCGGGAACAATCAATTGAGCGATCGAATTGAAGTTGCTCGTTTGGGAGCTTCCGGCTTTTTACACAAATCTATCTCCCCAGCAGATATACTCAAATCAGTCGCCCAGGTTCTCGATCAAACAGGCGCTGCTGAAGCCAAAGTTATGGTAGTAGACGATGATGTGCATCTATTGGCTGCGCTGAAAATGATTCTACAACCTTGGGGATTGCAAGTCACAACATTAGAGCGGCCCGAAAAGTTCTGGGAGGTACTCGAAACCACTTGTCCAGATTTACTAATTTTAGATGTGGAGATGCCTGGTTATAGTGGTATCGAGCTGTGTTTGGCGGTGCGGAACGATTTGCGCTGGAGCAAGCTTCCCGTGCTATTTTTGACTGCTCATTCTGAGTCGGAAATAGTGCGTCAAATGTTTGTCGCGGGTGCTGATGACTACGTGAATAAGCCGATCGTGGAACCGGAATTAATTGCTCGCATCCTGAATCGTTTGGAGCGGACTCAACTCCGACACAAACTTGCTCTGACACAGTTGACAGTTGACAGTTGACAGTTGACAGTTGACAGTTGACAGTTGTCACGAAGGAAGAAGGAAGAAGGAAGAGTTGACAGTTGACAGTTGACAGTTGACAGTTGACAATCAAAAATCTTCAATCCCCAATCCCCAATCCAAAATCCAA
>NZ_JAEQDE010000147.1:0-11043 GCF_020737865.1 Microcoleus sp. PH2017_35_SFW_U_B | reverse complement strand
GTTTTGATCTATATTACCTGTTTATCTTGCACTTTTTTCTCCCTCGCGCCATCTAAACCTATGCCACGCAATATGTGATTGATTTTTCAGCAAGCCCTACGTACCTTAAAACTTACTTAACTTTTCACTACTTGTCGAATTTCTTGCCAAAGCGATCGATATTCGGCAATCCCCGCATCTCCAAACGGCAGCAGAAAGTCGCTGGCGGCAAGAATTTTAGCATCCGGTAACAACACGGGATTGCTTCGCACATCGGCGGGCAAAGCCTCGGGTTTCATGCCGACAATTATCGGCGAACTAGCTTTAGCCAGCAAAGATAATTGAGGCGCAATCTGAGGCTGCAAGCAAAAATTAATCCATTTTTCCACTAACGAAACTGGCTTTTTTGATGCTGGTTGTACCCACAAATCCGTCCACAGTGCAGTTCCAGAAACTGGAATTACTACAGCAATATCCTTTTGAGTTTGTAACAGCGGCAGTACGTCACCAGATGAACCTACGGCTAACCAAGTATCACCTAAAATTAACGGTTGCAGGTATGTATCGGAACTGTAAAGCTTAGTTTGGGCGTGCAGATTTGCCAGTTCTTTTTTGAGGTTGGGAACTTTATCTAATTGCTGCGTGTTGTAAGATTTTCCGAGTTTTTTTAATGTTAAACCGATCACTTCTCTCGCGCTATCCGGTAGCGAAATTCGATCGCGCAATTCGACTCGCCACAAGTCACTCCAATCAGTCGGAGTCCACCCCAAATCCTTAAATTTGTCGGTTCGATAGGCAATTACCGTACTTCCCCAGCGGTAAGGTGCAGCCCAAACTTGACCTTTAGCGTCTAATTGGCCGTCAGCGTTACGCCGGACGAGTTTTTGCCATCTTTCGGGCAATTGCGACCAATTAGCAATTTTAGCAGGATCGATCGGCTGAATCAATTTTTGCCGAATTGCCAAAGTCAGCCAATAATCTCCCAACATCACCAAGTCAGCTTGATTTTTGGCTTCCGGTGTCCGTTTCCACTCCTGTAACAAAGCGAATAATTCTTTTAATTGCCCTTCCTGCGTTACCTGCAACTGCGGAGACGGTTGTAAATCGCGGCTAAATTTGCTTGCGAGTTGGGCCGGAATACCGTTTTTGAGCGATCGAATTTTGAGAGTGGGTTTCGAGTCGCAACCTGCCGCCAATTGACTTAAAGTTAGGGTGGCTGCGCCCAATAGCAAAGACCTTCGTTTCACCTGTGAATCCGCTTTTCTAAATATTGACCGATGTTTTGTGTTCTGCGACCCGGGAAATAATTGTTTGTCGAGTCCGGTAGTCCGCACCGATTTGTCTTATTTCTTTTTCCAACACATAGCCATTGTACTAGCTTCTGCTGCGATCGGAGTCGGTGCTCGTCTTGCCGTCAACTTACCGCCTCGTTTCTGAACTCCAAATTTCTTTGGGCTAATTTTGCCGGTCTTTGCGGGCGATCGCCTGTATCTGTGTTACATTCCTTAATATCAGGAAACCGCGAAAGCGCCACACTCTGCCGTTGGATGACGCTTTTTCCACAAACGAAGTGAAAAAGTCCTTTTAAATCCGCGACAGTTTAATAACTACAAAACCCGGTTGCTGTCTCCATAACAATCTCAACTCCCAAATCGAAAAATGGCAAATTGACTGCCGAGTCAATCTCACACTCCTGGAGGGACTCCCACTCTCAGAAGCCGAGTTTTTTTGTTTTTTTTAACTCTGATTGAAGGTTTGAACAAAGTATAGGAGTTAACAAACCTCGTTTCAGAATCCAAGAAAATCTAAAATCTAAAATCTAAAATCTAAAATCCTCAAGCTGAGTATCTCAACCTAGCGTCAGGATTGGGAAGACAACAATTACGTCAAAAATTAAATAATTTAGTGATAAATCCCACTTATGTAAAGATTTCCCTAATATGTAAAGATATAAGTTACTATTCCGAGGATGACTGTATGGAAGCGCTACGCCAGCAAGTTACAGCATTGACCCAACAAGTCGATGCTTTGTACAAACTCGTAGAAAACCTCAATGAAAAGTTATTGGAGTCCGCCAAGGAGACGAAGCTGGCCCAGCAGCATATGGACGATCGCTCCCTGACAGCAGGAAATCACAAAACCTCTCCCTATCAAAGCTACAGCAATCTCGACGGCATCCTCGGTCACAAGGACATACTGTTAGATGACAACTACTTCGACAAGAATTCTCAAAGTCTGGAAAAAGAGCTGACTTCCGAGATTCAAATCCAGCGCTTAACAGCTCAGCTAACAGCGGCTTACAATCGAATTGCTGCCTTAGAAGAACAGTTGGTCGCCAAAAGAATGCACTCACACGTAGGCGGGTCTAATTAAATATTGCTGCTGGCGATCGGCATGGATCGAGAGAGAAAATACAAGTTGCCTTGATTTATGCTCGTCTACTTATAGAGTCATTGAATAGAGTGTTTTGTCTCGCGAAATTCACAGGAGGAATACTGCATCAAAGCGAGATATTGTGTAGAATATTCTGTAAATCTGAAAGCAAAAATGCTACAGAAAATGATATAATTATTCAGCCCAAACAAAGCTAGTTGAGCAGCACAACGAGGTTGGCAGCTCGATCGCACATCTGAATTTTTCATATTTAATGCCTGATATTCCGACAGGCACGGAAAAGGAAAAACCCGGTTTTACTGTTGAATTTCACACCGCGAGGCTAGGGCTTCCACAGCTTGCAGAAGTTGGGTTGGAGTCCAATTCACAGCTAGGCCGCTGGCGATCGCACACGCACCCGCACCCACACCTTCCTTCACGTACCCGCGATCGTAAGCTTGCAGTTGCGGGTAGCGAGAACTGGCAAAACTTAGCTGTGCAGCCAACAGAGGGACACCGCCGATATCCGAGGCGAGTCCTACAGTGTCCCCTGTGGGGTCTTCCGCCACCCAGCGCGTAGTCCCCACCGCGACTTGTTCGGGACACCATAACAGCTCGTATTCCGTGGCTAAGGCTTGCATCAAAGCATACACTGCCAGCATTTGCGTGCCACCAGCCAAAAGTACCCCGCAAGTCCGACTCGCGGCGATCGCCATTCCCGCCACCGCTATTTGCATCGGATCGCCCACCGCCGCCACCAAATCCAGGGGGGTGCTATTTTTTCTGCCGATTTCCCACCCAGCATTATTGAGTCCCGCTGTCACCGCAGCCAATTTTTGAGCGTGATTGCAGGTAGGGTGAGAACTATTAACCTTACCCGCCGCTGCAATTCCCAAACCCATTAACACGCCCAAAGCAGTAGTCGTGCCACCAACTACGCACTCCCCTAAAATGACATAACTGCCATTAGTTTCGGCGGCCAATTTAGCGCCCCAAATTAATCCTTGTTCCAGCAAATGTTTGACTATTTCTAGTTCCAAAGCATTCCCAGAAGTTAGACACTTTGCCGCAGTACCGCCCAAATCAATTGTAGGTACGGGAGGCGGCAGGGGTAAACCTGCATTAAACAGGTAAAGGGGAATTTCCAAAGCTTCGACTACGGCGCGAGATATTAGCACCGGTGAGGCACCGGCTTCTAGGGGCGGCAAGGGATACTGCGGTGACGGTTGCGGGCCGTTATACAAAAATTCTGCATCGGCCAAACAAGTAAATTGTCGATCGCGCGGGGTTGCTCCTGCTGCCGAAATCCCCGGAATTAAGCCAGTTGCGGTGAATCCTAACACGCAGGCAAATATCGGTTTTTGTCCCCGATGGCGATCGAGCCACCGCTGGCCCTGTTCAATTTCTGTATAAACATGAATCATAATTAGTCAGTTGACAGTTGACAGTTGACAGTTGGCAGTAATAATCGGGGATTGGTAATGGGGAATTGGTAATGGGGAATTGGTAATGGGGAATTGGTAATGGGGAATTGGTAATTGCCGGAAAAACTAGAAAGAGGGAAAGCGGATAATTTGATTTTTTTCCTTCCCTCAACATCCATCTGTTAAATCTGTTACAAGATCCTTCTTCCCTCTTCCTTCTTCCCTCTTCCTTCTTCCCTCTTCCCTCTTCCTTCTTCCCTCTTCCTTCTTCCTTCTTCCCTCTTCCTTCTTCCCTCTTCCCTCTTCCTTCTTCCCTCTTCCCTCTTCCTTCTTCCTTCTTCCTGATGACTGATGACTAATGACTAATGACTTCCGATTACTCCTCATAATCGATTAAAACTTGCACCCAGCGCGGCGGCCGCGGAATCGGATTTCCCAAACGATCTAACAGCAGCAAAGCTACTAAATGCACTACAAATAAATATACAATATTGTTAATCAAAATCATCCCAGCGGCGATCGCCCCTATTGTACTCAAACTCGGCACGCTCAGCCAGCCCAGCTTCACAAATACCCATTCCACAATCTCTGTTACCTGGGCGGTTACATAAACCCAGAGATCTTGACCCACCAAAGCTGACAGCAGCCAAAACTTAAAAAAGAACCCGACAGCACCAATTACCGCCCCCACACTAATAGAGACAGACCAACTCGCTTTGCGCCGCCAAAGTCCTCCCAGTGCAACTCCCATAATTCCAAAAGGAATCACGTATAAAATGCTCCGCGTTGGGCCCATGAGTACCGACAGCAGCAAACCGGAAACCAAAGCTGACATCCAAGCCGCTCTGTTACCCCAGCGCAGGTAAACCAGGGCTATGGGCACCGGGAAAAAAACCCGCAGCAACGGGCCCAGGGGAAAGTAATAATTTATCAGCCAAATCAAGCTAGCGGTACTTGCCAAAAATGCCGTTTCTACGAGCCTCAAAGGCGCTTCTCCAGTGGGGGGCGTCCCCGGGTCGGAATTTTTGCGATCGCCAGCCATTGCTGAAAAAGTGGCGGTTTGTGGCTCATTATTGCTACTGGGTGAACTGCCTGAATTAGACGCGGCATCTGCTGACAAAAAATCACTCATCCGATTTTAGATTTTAGATTTTAGATTTTAGATTTTACAGGACTTACGTGCTACACGTCTGATTCCCGATTTGAGATTTTAGATTTGAGATTTTACAGAACTTGCCTGCTGCACGTCTGATTCCCAATTTTCCGATTTTCCGATTTTAAATTTTATCAGAAAGAATTGGTTGAAAGCCCCAAGCGCGATCGGGAGAAATTAAAATTAGACTATTCATTACCAGAAAGAATTGGTTGAAAGCCCCAAGTCTTCGAGGGAGAAATTAAAATTAGACTATTCATTACTCGAATACTTGGACTTAAAGGTAGAGGTAGCTCTCGAACTGTCAAGCGGTCAACTGTCAATTGTCAACTGTTGAATCCAATCTTCTTCTTTCTAGGTAGAGGTCGCTGTCAAGCGGTCAACTGTCAATTGTCAACTGAATAAAGTTTGATATTTTACGACACTGGCGGGCCATAAGATTAATTTCCGGTTTCACTATTTGGAGGCCTCGCCACCCAATTTAATATTGTTCGCACAAACCAGGTTTAGGTAGGAACGCCAGTCTTATTTTAGATTGATGTTCTCAGGAAAATTTTCAGCAGCATCATTTTTCAGCTTTGACTTCCTGAATTACAAATACCGAACAAGATGCGTGGTGAACGACATAATTGCTCACACTCCCGAGGAAAGCTTCTGTAAGCCCCGTGCGGCCGCGCCTCCCCACTACTATTAAATCTGCACCCCAAGTTTGGGCGTGTTCGCAGACACAATGCCCCGGATCGCCATCCATTTGGCAGTCAAATTCCACCTCCAATCCTTGTTTGGCTGCAACCTCGCTATAATTTTTCAGCAAACCCTCAGACTGTTTTACCTCCCTTTCCAGCCGCAAACGTTGAGCTTGATAAGCTTGATCCATTAACTCGGCATTCAAGCCCAAATCTACCGGAATTGGCACTGCCGTCTCGCCCAGCGAGTTGACAGTAACGCAGTGAAATAGCATCATCTTAGCTCGATCGATCGAGGCTAATTCTAAGGCTTGACTGAAGACGCGGCGGCCAAGTTCAGAATCATCGACGGCGGCGAAAATTTTCTTAAAACTCACAGCTTTACCTCCGGCGGGAAATCATCAATATCAGTTAGTTAACAGAGAGTGTTGTTGAATGAGATTCAAATTAACAATCTCTGATACTTCTAGAGTAACCCATAAATGGAGTTAATCGGAGTAAGTCACAATATTCCAATTATAGTTCACTTTTTTAACTCCTCTGTAGTCGCGTCTTTCAGTTTGCGGGAGCTAGTCCCAACCAAATAGAGCGTAGTAAGGTAGGAATTTTTAGGCAGTTTACCCTAGCCTAGTACAATCAAAGTGGTAGTCGCTAACACCGTTCTAGTTTGATTGCACACCGTCACGTATTACTACTTCAGGCTTTTAAGATTGAGCGTAGCTTCTAGTAGGTTGCGCTTGATTGCTTTTAATGCCACGTTTCGGGCAGCATTTAATCCAGAGTGAGCCTTGTACCCATCAGCAGTTGCCACCAATGCAGCTCCAGATTGATAGCCCTCAAATCGAAGTGAGTCAGACGGAAACTTAGCCCCTCTCCAAAGTGGTTCTCCCCACGGACTAAGGCGACTCGTATTCATCGGACTAACGCGAGTTGTCACAATTGCATAATCTTGATATGCGATTCGTTTGACTTGCTCAAAGACCTTTCCCTTTAGCCAGTAGGCACGCTTTTGATTTGATCTCCTAGAGAATTTGCCTTTTTTCGGGCGAAGATTGCCTAGGTGTTCAAAACTAATTACATCCACTTTCCAGTGTTTTGCAAACTCAACAAGTTCCCTTGAAACCGCTCTGGAAAAATTAATTTCTCTGGCCGTTATTGAGTCCCATCTTGATTTAGCAAAACCACGACTCACTATTTTGGTTTGTCTCATCTTGATTGCAATTTGTCCTAGATCCCGCTTCCTACGAGCTACGTGACGCGACTGGTTGATAAAGTGCCTAGCGATTTCAGTCGTTTCGCCTCTGTCGTTGGTTTCTAGAACAGTTGCAATGATAATAAACTTGTCTAAATCCATGTCAATCCCGCAGGTTCTAAATGCGGAGTTAGACATAATTCCCTTGATACCTCCTGTGGCAGGCACATATTTTTCTAAGGGGAAAACGAGCCATAAAGAACCATTTTGTACTTGAATTCTTGGAGAACCTTTTGTCCATTCTGTCGGAACATTAGGACATTGATATTGATGTTTGACCCATTTCCATGAATTCCCTACTCGCATTTTCAAAACAATGGAGAAACCATCATCCTCTTTCCACATCCCTGAATCGTAATGCGGGTTAAACCGGAATGCCCTAGGATGAACTGGAGGTTTGTGATCTCTCATTCGCTTCGGACGATGCAACCATTTTTGATAGGTTGAATTCCAGCTTTCGTAAGCACCGATGGCTTGTCGGATTGCGGATCTTTTTAGCGGGGAAGGAAAGCCGCTAATAAACTGATGACCAGCGGTTAGTAATTCGTAGAATCGCCAGCCTCCCTTAGATTGCACGGGAATGCTTACGCCTTGAGGATTTTCAGCAATTAACAGGAAATAAAAATGCACTACTTCGTTGTAAGCATCCTTGGTTTCCTGCATATCAAATTTTGAGCGAATTAGTTTCGCTTTAACTGATTTGGTTGTAATTGAATATCCTTTTTGGCGTTTTAGCATTCTATAATGAAACTCCAATACACTCTAATTCGTCAATAGACGACAGATACATCGCGCTTAGCGCTCCAATATATACATAACCACTCCAGTATACTCCAATATTTCGTTTTGTAGTGATTAGACTAACAGACGCTCCAAGGCGTGTAGGTCGGGAATGCACAAAACGTCACGTTCGCGTTGAATAGTTCCTTTTTTTTCCAGCTTGCTCAGCACTCGCGTTACCGTTTCCCGAGCCAGCCCGCTGAGGCTACTTAATTCTCTGTGCGGCAGGTTGGGAATTTCTGTACCTCCACTGGACATTTTTTTCCCTTGCCCCTCTGCCAAAAATAATAGAATATCTGCTACTCGCGAGGTACTGTCAGACTCTCGCAAACGCAGGCGGCGGTTGACTTGTCGCAGGCGGCGGGCCATCAGTTGAGCTAGCCGAATGCCTGCGAGGGGCTCGGTATGAATGAGTTGCACAAAATCTTGAGCTGGCATATTGCCGATCAGTGTCGGGGCTAGGGTGATGACATCTGTCGATCGCGGTGCTTCTTCGATCGCTGCCATTTCCCCGAACAGTTCTCCTTTCCCTAAAATATTCAGCGTTACTTCTTTTCCGTCTAGATTGTAGGTGCGAATTTTCACCCAACCATCCAATATAAAATACACTGATGTTCCCCAGTCATTTTCTAGTAAAATCACTTGATTCGACGGATGACTGCGGGTAACGATGTGGACAGTTGCTCTCTCGATTACAGGGTCAGGCAAACCTGCAAAAAAAGGAGTAGAAACTATCAATTGATTTATATTTGACTGCGGATCTCGGGCGTTAAAGCGGTCTTCCATGAGGCCATCATCTTAATTTATGCGCTTGAGCTGCGCTGGGCAGTTAGAAATAGCTTGCAGCCGAGTCATTCGAGCGATTTGAGATTCAAGCATTTGAGGAACAAGGAGCTAAAAATCGGCAATTTTTCCTCTAAAGTTTTGCGGTCAAAGGTCGAATATGGGAATTATTGACGCGATCCCCGGCATAAATGCGCGGGAATTCTCAAAGGTTGCATTCCGGTGCGATCGCATCCACACCTTCACGCTTTCTTCTTCCTGTCTCTTAGGCTCTTAACTAGACCGTTTCCGGTTCCCGTCAGACCGCCTCCACAGGCAATTTCTTTAATGTCTACGAAGCGTCCCTCCGCCGACAATCCTTGAAAACCGAATAACTTGAGCGGCTGCTACATCTCGATGTGTTGTATACCCACACTCAGGGCAATTATGCACTCGTTCATCAAGTGCTTTCTTGCCAGTGTGACTATCACAATTCGGACAAACCTGAGAAGTGTAATCCTTGTTTACCTTCTCAAAATGTACTCCCCGTTTCCAGCACACCCACGACATAATCGCGATGAATTGACCGAAACCAGCATCTAAGGTGTGTTTGCCAAACCTACCTTTTGCCCAGACTCGAAAATCGATATCTTCAACAAATATCATTCCCGCATCTAGAGCTAGGTCATGAGCTAATTTAAACTGCCAATCTTTTCTGGTATCGGTAACACGCTGATGCAGCCTAGCAATTTTTCTATTCAACTTATGACGGTTGTTAGAGCCTTTCTTCTTGTTCTTGAGCCGACGTTGCAGCAATTTAAGCTTGCGGTGTTCGACCTTGAGCAACTTAGGACGTTTAACTAATTTGCCTTCAGAAGTTGCTAAAAATTGGTCTAAACCTAGATCTATGCCAACGGGGAATCCCTGTGCAACTGGTTGAGGAACATTAACATCACATTCTAAGAAAAGTATGATGAAATATCCACTAGCCTTCCGGACAATTTGAGCTTGCTTGATTGCAAACTCATTAGGAATCTCTCTTGATTTAATGAATTCAACAATGCCTAACTGTGGGAGTTTAATAGTATTTCCTTGGAGGCAATTTTTGAGCATTTGGGGAAATACAAACGACCGCATTCGGTATTTATTCTTAAATCTTGGGAATCCCATTCCCTTACGTTTCATGTCTAGGAAGGCTGTTTCCAGCTTTCTTAACACCTGTTGAAGCATCTTTTTGTGTTAACCGTTTTAAGTTCGGGAAACAACTCTTTAGCTTTGGTTAGCTCCGCTGCCTGATTGTAATAATTTGGGTAGGGAGCATCAGCCGGAATAATGTACTCGCGAGCGATCGAGCAAGCATTAATCGGACATTTACGAGAGTTAATCCAGTCTTTACGCTCTCTCAATGCGTAGTTCCAAACCTTACGACAAATTACCAGAGTTCTTTCGATTTGAGAAATCTGCTTGTCTGTCGGCTTTAGTTTGTACTCGTAACTGAGATTTAGCATGATTCTTGACTAGCTCTACAAAATATTATATCATTTTGTAGATACTATGACAATAACGAAATCTCACTCTTGTCACTGGCATTGCCTTAGCCTCCGGTTAGCTTTCATGTCCGTCTTGAAAGGACGGGGTTCTCAGCATATTTTTTATAGCCTCAAGCTCTGATTGGGAGCTAGAAACTAAAGACTATACCATAATTGTTTAGATACATACCGCCGAGTAAATTTTATTAACAAAATTTTAGCAGCGCAGCAAGGGACTGAGCGATCGAGTTAGCGAAGACAATGACTTCGCGATGACAAGCTTAACACTGCTGAGAGATTTGTTGTCAGCAGGCCCGACAGTCGATCGGCTAGCGGAAGCACAAGTCCGCCCACGGGACAGACAGCGACCACATCCGATTGCAACTCTCTGGAACCAGTCAAATGTCAGCACTACCAAGAAAATCCACACCAATTTCCAGTCTAAAGGTTGGCACTCTTGGCAACCGAAACCGACGCAGTTTCGAGCAATTTTTTATGCTACCCCGAGATTATTGTACCATTAATCTCTAGCCATGAACACAGATCGAAAGCTATCATAAAAGGTTGCTCAAATCGACTGCACGGGGACAAGCCCGAATCGGGGCATCCCAAAATCGCAGATTGTTTGAGGTTTTTCCCAAGTCTGTAGTCTGTAAAAGATGGAAACAAAAATTTACCAGAAAGAATTGGTTGAAAGCCCCAAGCCTGCTCGGGAGAAATTAAAATCAGACTATTCATTGCTCCAATCCTCGGACTTAAGGGTAGAGGTCGCTCTCAAACTGTCAACTGTCAACTGTCAACTGTCAACTGTTGAACGCATTACCTGAGGAGAGAGTGGCACCCAGCCACCGCCCCAAGCTCGGGGTTAGGAACTGTAACTTAATTTATGGACAAAGCTACCCATCCTTGACTATTTGGGTAGCTTTTTGAGCAAATTGTGGCGGCACGAGACTATTTGCCCGTAGTTCAATTTGTTTTTGCCCCCGTGCCATTGGATGACAGATGTGGGCGTCTTGCGTCAGAGAAATCTGCATTTGGACTGATTATAATTTTTTACCTGCCATGTTGACGCTCGCAGGAACTCGTATATAATACAAAGCACAAT
>NZ_JAEQDE010000018.1:0-1460 GCF_020737865.1 Microcoleus sp. PH2017_35_SFW_U_B | reverse complement strand
TCCTGATTCGTTGAAGTTATCCCAACTAATTCGGTCTAAAAATACGTACCCATTTCGACAACTGGCTGACAGTTTTGCCCCAAATTCAACGGATTTCCCGGCTTTCCCTCTGACGATGGGGCGGATATGTGGTTGCGTTAAACTTACTATTCTATCTTCAATCCTCTGTTCTTTCTTTTCATACATTGATAATTGTTGACGGGTAATTGCTCAACTAGGGGAAAAAATGGAGCCATCAATAGAGAGAGCTTGTTGAATAGATTGATAAGCAGTTAAACCCTGACGCTTGCCAGTATTGACAACTGAACGAACGGCCGCAAACAAATCTCTGCCCCATTCCGAACGGAAGCCATTGGTCACACGGCGAAATATCACGCTCATCCGAATCGCCTGTTCACGCTTAATTATTTGTGGGTGGAATTGTCGCATCTTCCAGAAATAGAAATAAATTGTCAATCAGCCCACCGTAACGTTTTCGTAACCGTATACCATCCGGATGGTGTGGTGCTAAATCCAAAATCTTGGTTAATCTTTCCTGTAAATTTTCTCGATATTGATTGAGTCTAGTATCATCCATATTCTCCCGTCGCCGATGGATGATAAAAGCCCTTAATAATAACCTCTTCATCGCTGGGGCAAAAATCCTGTCCCCAGCATCAATTGCATATTGGCAATCCCGCAGTTGATGGGCTAAACACACTTGCCATTGTGGTGCTGGGTGATTTTTTTGAGCGCTAAATAAGTCTGACACCCAAATATCGGGACGATGTTCTCCTAGAACTTCGTTAATTACTCCAGTTCCTCGACTCGGACGGATGACGTGTAAACAAACATCCTGGTTCTGAAACACCCACTCCCACTGATTCTGTCCGTTAACTCTCGCGCTCGTTTCATCTGAACAAATTAATTTTGCCCGCCGCAGCCGTTGTAGTATTTGACTTACTTGATCGTCTAAACTGGTTTTTACCTTCCCCAGCAGGTTGGCGATTGCTCCTTCGGATATCTTGAGTCCAAAGACCTCTCCAAATATAGACGATAGCCGTTCGTAACTGATCGTAACTGATGGCATGAGTGTAACGGAGATATGTAACTAAGCTTTGAATTGAACTGCCAAACGGTGAACCTGGTTCCATTCCCAATGGTACAGGTGCAAGATATTCGGTTTGACAGCAGGCACACTGACCACCATAACGTTCACGGAGGGTGACGATGGGGCGAATTGGAGGTAGTTCGATTTTTTCGTAGACGGATTGCAATTTTTGGGCGGTGGCGGTGACTTTTTCTCCACAATGGGGACAATTTTTGAGTTGGGCGATGATTGTTTGGTCGGGATGAGGATGTAGTTCTCTTCCCCCTCCCGTTCTTCCTAGGCTTTTTTGTCTTTTGCTCCCCTCTATTTTCGAGGGCTTAATGTTGGGCTTGAATCCTTTGGACGGTGGAGTGCTGGAATTTTTGCTCGT
>NZ_JAEQDE010000037.1:0-55459 GCF_020737865.1 Microcoleus sp. PH2017_35_SFW_U_B | reverse complement strand
GCCATAGAGTTGGCGTTCAGTCAAGTTACATCATCAAATATTTTTAACTGGTTTACACACTGCTGTTATTGTACCTCATCTTTGTGAGAAAGGCTATATTAATCATCAATACTTGTCCGCCACCATTGACAAACAAATCAAAATTATCAGTATTCGATCGCACTTTAAAATCTTTCCATCAAATCTTTTTCTTGGGAATAAACATCTCGTAGCTGTTGCAGCCCTGAAGCAGAAATCACCGATTTAAGTTTAGCTACCAACATTCCCCACTCCAGCAAGCTGTCAACTGACACAGCCTCTTTGAACTTGTGCGTATAGAATTTAGTCCAAAATCCCGGTGCTAGCTTGCTTTTCCAGCGTTTGTACCATCTGCCAAAATCTTGAGGGGAAGGCGGATTGACTCGTAAGATTGGGGGAAAATCGGCGTAGCTGACAAACCGGCTGATGCCTTTGGCGTGGACATACACCATGTAGCGGCAGCATTCGATCCGGTAAATGTCGTCTGTTGAGATGTTGAACAGCAGTGCTACTGTGTCTTCTGTGACGAATCTCGCCAGCGGATGCAGGATTGGAGATTTGTGAATTATCTTGGATTCTGCGATCGTCCGCGATTTTGCCGGAGTTTCTGATATCATGGCTAGTATACCTCTGGATATGGTTAGTAGACTTCTGGATATGGCAAATGCGCTTTTGATAGAAAGAAATAATCTGTCTAGATTGAGTTTTTAAGACGATCGCCCTTTAGTTTTCGAGGCCGGGGGGCGATCGCTCTTTACATATACAATTATACGACGCAATTGCATCAACTGTCAAGCATGGGTTTAGTCAGGCTAAAAATTCGGGAACTAGCTGCTGAGAAGGGCTGGACGCTTAAGGAAGTATCCGATCGTTCTGGGGTAATTTATAGCACCGTCAGAAGCTATGCTCGTCGTCCTGAAATGGCAATGGTTGACTTTACTTGCCTGCGGAGGTTAGCTCGAACTTTTGATGTGATGATTGAGGATTTGGTCGAGGTTTTGGAGGAATAGGGCGGCTTTTTAGATATCTAATATTCAACGACAGCAGATTTTCGGCTTGGGATTCTACTCAGGCAATTTGAAGAATGCTAGGTTCCGGGATGGGCGAACCTTCTTCCTGCCAAGCTTCTAGATACATTTCGATCACTTCTTCGCCATGTCGGATAGCTGCTTCGCGGGTTTCACCGTGTGTACAGGGCATAATCACGCGATCGGCAAATTCTGGAATCGTCACTAAGAAAAGTTGATCTTCGTCAGACCATTGGACGATCGTACTGTATCGATTCATCGCCATTTATTTTAATTTTTCCTTTCCTCATTCTCGCAGTTCTTCGTCGGTCGATCGCATATTCAAAAATTTTCCCGCCAATATTTTTCGTATACATAAGCATCTCGCAGTTGCTGCAATGCTATTGCTGAAAACAGGGATTTCACTACAGCTACCAAGAGACCCCATGCAAGCTGTTTATCCGCAGTAATAGCGTTTTTGAATTGATGGGTGTAAAACTGTGTCCAAAAATTAGGTGCTTTTTTGCCTTTCCAGCGTTTGTACCATCTGCCAAAGTCTGGAAGTTTCGGCAATTCTACTCCTAAAATTGGTGGAAAATCAGCATAGCTGACAAACCGGCTGATGCCTTTGGCGTGGACGTAGACCATGTAGCGACAGCATTCGATGCGGTAAATCTGGTCTGTTGAGATATTGAACAGCAGTGCAACTGTTTCTTCGGTGACAAATCTTGCCAAGGGGTGAAGGACTGGGGACTTGTGGAGAATTTTTGAGCAGGCGAGGGTGCTTGATTTTAGCTGGAATGCTGCTATCATGATGGATAACTTAGACAGTTGATACCTGTCTAGATAAGTTTTAAAGGCGATCGCCGCTAAGTTGTCAAGACCGGGGGCGATCGCCTTTTTGTATTTTTTACACTATAGCATGATTAACTATGATTAGTCAAACATTATCATACTTAATCTGACTTAGGATGCTAACATCAAGAAAAGTTATTAATAGTTGATTATTCTTCGTGGCAAAAACTAATACGGCGATCGCGGTCAGTTCCGTGATTAAGGAAGTCATTCAAAAACAAGCCCAAGCGACCAGACTCACCCAGAAGGAAGTCGTGTACTTGGGAATGCTGGCAATTGATGCACTCGACAAGGAAAGTCGCCAAGAGTTGGCGGACAAGGTGCATCAGATGCAAGTTAATGGTGAGATTTGAGGGGTTCAGAGCGATCAAACTTCTCAAAACTTCAAGAACTGGCGAGCTTAGCTTTTTGATTGCTTGTATGCTCTTAGCCAATTTAAGCCCCGCTTAGCACCTAGTTTTTTCTGCATATCTTCCAGAGAACTGTAAACACGCCGATCGCGGATCAGCTTTGCGTATCCATCTTTAACTCCAGGGATTGAGGTAAGGTCAGATTTTGGATTGTTAATAAAATCCAAGAAATCTGTAATATCTTGAGGCTCAACAACCCTTTCATTCAACTTTGACTGCAAAAGTGCTTGTTCAATAGCCTTTTCTGCTTCTGGTTGTTTAGCTGCAATTAGAAATACCCAAATTCGCTCAAGCTCTGCTTCAACTGCTGCTTCATAGATTGGTAGCCCAGTTAGCAAGTGGTATTTGTCTTCCTCATCAGTAATACAAACGATTGGCAGGGCCAAGTTAAATTCCCACACCTTTAAGCTTTCGGAAACTTTTTTTAAATCAGACTTTGAAATTCCAGATTTTTCTTGAGAAACCTTTATCTGATTTAAAACAACAAGGCTAGGCTGACTCTCAATACCCGTATAAAATTTGACCATTTCTACATTCCTACTGAACTTTCAATCTGATTTATTCTTGTCATTATCTGTTGGGTTAATGCTGAGAATTGCGTTGCAACTTCGGCTGCTCCTTTATTATGTTCAGCAAACAAAGAGATAGGCTGACGTACTTGAGATGCTTGACCAACAGCAGCAGCTCTCTTTATTTCTTGCAGAATCGTGAGTCCCTGAAATCTTTGCTGTACTGACTGCTTAATTGTAGTATGGATTTTCACATTTTTTTCTGTCATCATTGGTACAATTCCCAGAATTACTCCCCGCTTTCCCATTTCCTCTTGAACTTCTTTAGCTCGGCTAATTGGGGTTCTGATGCCATAGACTGAAAGATATTCCATCTGGGATGGGATAACCACATATTGAGCTGCATAGAGTCCATTGCTAGTGATCGTAGTAGCGCTTGGCGGTGTGTCTATAAGTACATAATCATAATCATTAGCTATACCGGATTGTTGCAAAGCCTTATTTAATCGCTTTTCACGAATACCGATTAAGTTGGCGAGAGCAGAATCTTTGGTTTTATAGCTACTGGGTAAAACATCAATTTTCCCAGAACAGCCTGTTTTACTAAAAACTTTATTAATAGGGGAACTCTTGATATATTCTTTGTACTTAAAACTTGGGGTGTCATAGTCTTTCAAAAACTCTATAACTTCTTTTCTATCCAGAAAAGAATCCAAAACTGTGTCAAATTCTGCTAAGGTAGAAGCTTTGTCAAACTCATCAGCTTTGTTGACCCCCAAGGATAGGCTAGCATGGGCTTGATCGTCTAAGTCAATAACTAAAACTCTGTTACCTAATTTTGCCAGCTCATAGGCAATGTTGACAACCAAAGTAGTTTTACCAACCCCGCCCTTGGATGTATGAATTGCAATTGTACGCATTTTAACTATATCCAAAAAAAATCTAACGAAATTTGCTACTGGTTGAACTTGTTCTGGGTTTTCTATATTGTGCTTACACTTTAGTGTCGCACTCCCTTGTGTATATTCGTAAATCTCAACTGAAAATGGGTCAATCAGTATCCCAAATCTTGTACGAGAGTATTTCAGATATTTTTCTAATTGAATGCGAGCTTCCGCATTAAGTTTGGTTTTAGCCGTCTTAATTTCAACCAGAAAGTTAATATACCTACTCAAATCTTCAACTAAGAAATCAACCTCTTTTTGAGTCGAAACTATCTGACCATTGGTAGTCAGCCTGGGTACTTTAACCTTAAACTCTGGAATCCAGTGAGAATAACTACTCTTGCGAGGCAAACCCGCCATCTCCAGCATTGTCTGAACCAGATGCAGAGACACATAAGCCTCATTATTCCAGTCAGAAGACAGTTGAACCATGTTGAAAACTCAGGCTTTTCTCTATTATTACCCAAAATGAGGTTTAGAGGATCGATCGTACTTTTATTCCTGCTTGACAGACTCAGCCAACCGCTTCGCATTCTCCCGCCGATAAACATTAATCGGACTGTTGCGAATATCAGCTTCAACCATTGCAATTAGTTCATCTAGTGTTTGAGTCCAAGCTTCCAGCATTCGGTTGCTGTCCCGAAGCATAGCAACAGTTTGCTTAACTTTCTCTGGATCGGGGAGTTTGGGTGTTTCACTCATGGCAGGTTAAAATCTCTTTTCGCTTCCTGGATAGTGGCTTAGATCGCATCGGCGTCAGCTTCTGCTTGCTCAATAGTTTGACCTACTGAATTCGGCGTAGCAGAAGAAAATTATCTAAAGATTTGCCATATCTGCTGTGTTGACAACCAAATTACAGCGATCGCTCCCAAGTATAATGTCACAATATCAAAACCTAAAAGGGTTTCCAATTCTTTCAAAGTAATGGCTCGGTATATCAAGCTACAACTTGATATAATCGCTGTTGTAGCCAAAGCTAAATTCATAAAGTCTGCCAACTTGAAAACAATAGGTCTACGGCGAACATATAACGAACTGATACCTAAAACTATGGTCACAAATGTTAAACAAGCCCAGCTAGAGACTAAAATTTGGTTCTGACTCATTTAACATCCCTACTATCTTCTGTCCTATCGGACGATCGAGAATTTCTCCCGTACCACAATCCAAGGGCAGCACCAGCTACAGCACCGGGTACAGCACCAGGTATTCCAACCACCATATTTCCGATTAAAGCACCGCCTGATGCCCCAACAATCATCTGATTTCCAATGGTCTGAATAAGTTTTTGTCTGTTCTCCGTTTTATCATCTGAAATAGTCCCTAATTCTTGACAAATCGCTTTCATTTCGGCTGCAAATTCTGCATCTTCATACATTGCCACTTGTAAATACACAGCAACTTGCTGCAAATCAGATTTTGAACCATGTTCAGCAGCAAATATAGCACTTCCTGCTTTTGGGTTTTCTTTTAACTTATCGGTAATCCTTTGACGCAACCGACTTATTGTAAGGTTTTGGCTTTCGGTGAGTTCACCCACAGCAACTTTAGGATCAGAGGGGAAAGCCCATAAGACGAGGTTAATGACGATTAAATTCAATGATTCCATAAAAATTTTATAAAAAAAATCCCCCGCCCGAAGGCAGGGGATTTAATTTAATTACCTAGAAACCAGAGTTCAGAGTTATCCGAATTTCCCGGCCGTCGAGGCAATTACAAAGGCTGCGTAAGTGAAGACGTTGCCCACAGTAAAGTGAACTAAGCCAACCAAACGACCTTGGACGATCGACAAAGCAACAGGCTTGTCTTTCCAGCGAACCAAGTTGGCCAAAGGAGTGCGCTCGTGAGCCCAAACCAAGGTTTCGATCAACTCTTGCCAGTAACCTCTCCAAGAGATCAGGAACATGAAACCAGTTGCCCAAACTAGGTGTCCGAATAAGAATATCCAGGCCCAGACTGACAGGTTGTTAGTACCATACGGGTTGTAACCGTTGATCAACTGAGAAGAATACAGCCAGAGGTAATCGCGGAACCAGCCCATCAGGTAGGTAGAAGACTCATTGAACTGAGCGACGTTACCTTGCCAGATGCCTAGGTGCTTCCAGTGCCAGTAGAACGTTACCCAAGCTAGGGTGTTCAACATCCAGAAGACAGACAAGTACATCGCGTCCCAAGCAGAGACATCGCAGGTACCGCCACGGCCGGGGCCGTCGCAAGGGAAAGCATAACCGAAGTCTTTTTTGTCCGGCATCAGCTTAGAACCGCGTGCATCCAGAGCGCCCTTGACCAAAATCAAGGTGGTGGTGTGCAAGCCAAGTGCGATCGCATGGTGAACCAAGAAATCGCCAGGTCCGATCGCCAAGAACAGAGAATTTGTACTACTGTTGATTCCTTCCAACCAGCCTGGGAGCCATACGTTGCCGTAGTTTGGCCAAGCAGTCGCCGCAATGCTGTCTGGGTTAGAAAGTAGCACGTCCATGCCGTACAGAGCCTTCCCGTGAGCAGCTTGGATGAACTGTGCGAACACTGGTTCAATCAAGATTTGCTTTTCAGGAGTTCCGAAAGCGACTACAACGTCGTTGTGAACATACAAGCCGAGAGTGTGGAAGCCCAAGAACAGCGACACCCAGCTCAAGTGAGAGATAATCGCTTCTTTGTGCTGCAACACGCGATCGAGCACGTTGCCTTTATTAGCTTCAGGATCGTAGTCCCGCACCAAGAAGATAGCTCCGTGGGCGAAAGCACCGACCATGATGAAACCAGCAATGTACTGGTGGTGCGTGTACAACGCAGCCATTGTCGTATGATCCTGCGCTATGAAAGCGTAAGGAGGCATCGCGTACATATGCTGAGCGACCAAGGAGGTGATTACACCTAAAGCAGCGAGGTGAAATGCCAGTTGGAAGTGCAGCGAGTTGTTGTAGGTTTCGTAAAGGCCTTGGTGAGGCAGGTTGAACTGACCTTCACTCTTACCGCCTACCAAACCAGCTTTTGAATCCAACATCTCTTTGATGCTGTGACCGATACCGAAGTTAGTCCGGTACATATGACCGGCAACGATAAACAGAACTGCGATCGCCAAATGGTGATGAGCAATGTCTGTGAGCCACAGGGATTCTGTTTGAGGGTGGAAGCCGCCCAAGAAAGTCAGAATTGCAGTTCCAGCGCCTTCGGCAGTACCGAATACGTGGCTTGCTGCATCTGGGTTCTCGGCGTATACGCCCCAATTACCAGTGAAGAACGGAGCCAAACCAGCCGGGTGAGGAGGGGTAGACAAGAAGTTTTCCCAACCTACGTGCTGTCCGCGAGATTCGGGGATAGCAACGTGAACCATGTGACCAGTCCAGGCCAAAGAGCTGACACCGAACAAACCAGCCAAGTGGTGGTTGAGGCGAGATTCAGCATTCTTGAACCAAGACAAGCTCGGGCGGTACTTCGGCTGGAGGTGCAACCAACCTGCGAACAGCATGACAGAAGCCAACAGTAGCAAGAAGATAGCTCCTTGATACAAGTCGCCATTTGTCCGAACCCCTTGGGTGTACCACCAGTGGTAAACACCAGAGTAGGAGATGTCCACTGGGTTAGAAGCGCCCGCTTGAGTGAAAGCTTCTACTGCTGGAGCACCGAATTGAGGGTCCCAAATCGCGTGAGCGATCGGGCGGACGTTTAGAGGGTCTTTAATCCACTGTTCAAAGTTACCTTGCCATGCTACGTGGAACAGGCTGCCCGAAGTCCACAAGAAAATGATTGCTAGGTGGCCGAAGTGAGAAGCAAAAATCTTTTGGTAAAGATTTTCTTCGGTCATGCCATCGTGGCTTTCAAAGTCGTGCGCTGTGGCAATCCCGTACCAGATCCGCCGTGTGGTCGGGTCTTGGGCAAGGTCTTGGCTAAATTTTGGAAATTTCGTTGCCATAAGCCTTGATTAATCCTGAATCCTGAACGTTGAAGAGGTTCGGTTCCGAGGTTTGGATTCTGGGTTTGAGATTGCTCCCAAATCCTGAATCCAAAACCTAAAGGTAGTTTACCCTACCGAGATGATTCGCGCTAGGAAAAATGCCCACGTAGTGACAATTCCTCCTAGGAGGTAGTGAGCTACGCCCACAGCCCGACCTTGAGTAATGCTCAGAGCGCGAGGCTGAATGGAAGGAGCTACCTTGAGCTTGTTGTGAGCCCAAACAATGGACTCAATCAGTTCTTGCCAGTAGCCGCGGCCGCTGAACAGGAACATCAAGCTGAAGGCGAACACGAAGTGTCCAGCTAGGAACATCAGACCGTAGGCCGACAGTGCCGAACCGTAGGACTGAATTACTTGAGAAGCTTGCGCCCACAAGAAGTCCCGCAGCCAGCCGTTAATCGTGATCGCACTTTGTGCGAAGTTGCCGCCGGTGATGTGAGAAATTGTGCCGTCTGGCGATACTGTTCCCCACACGTCCGACTGCATTTTCCAGCTAAAGTGGAAAATCACGATCGAGATGCAGTTGTACATCCAGAACAAGCCGAGGAACACGTGATCCCAACCAGAAACTTGGCAGGTACCGCCACGGCCTGGGCCGTCGCAAGGGAACCGGAAGCCTAAGCTGCCTTTGTCAGGAACCAAGCGAGAACTGCGTGCGAACAACACGCCTTTCAAAAGAATCAGAACTGTAACGTGAATGGTGAAAGCGTGGATGTGGTGGATCATGAAATCCGCCGTACCCAACTCGATCGGCATCATCGCTATTTTGCCACCGACTGCTACTGCACCGCCGCCAAAAGCGTGGCTGACGATTTCCATAGCATTAGGCGCTGTGTTACCTGGTGCCAAAGCGTGGATATTTTGTACCCATTGGGCAAATATCGGACGCAATTGGATACCGGTATCTGAGAACAAATCTTGAGGACGACCGAAAGCTCGCATTGTATCGTTGTGAACGTACAAACCGAAGCTGTGGAAGCCTAAGAATATGCAAACCCAGTTAAGGTGAGAGATGATTGCATCTCTATGGCGGAGTACGCGGTCGAGCAAGTTATTAACGTGCTGAGCCGGATTGTAATCCCGCACCATGAAAATTGCTGCGTGAGCTGCTGCTCCAACAATCAGGAATCCGCCAATCCACATGTGGTGGGTGAACAGGGATAGCTGAGTTGGGTAGTCAGTCGCGATGTACGGATACGGAGGCATCGCGTACATATGGTGAGCCACGAGGATGCTGATAGAGCCCATCCAGGCCAAGTTCCACGACAGTTGGGCGTGCCAAGACTGCGTGAAGATTTCGTACATCCCCTTGTGGCCTTCGCCAGTGAAGGGGCCTTTGTGAGCTTCCAAAACTTCTTTGAAGCTGTGGCCAATGCCCCAGTTAGTACGGTAGAAGTGTCCGGCGATGATGAACAACACTGCCAACGCTAAGTGATGGTGTGCTGTATCGCTCAGCCACAAACCGCCTGTGGTGGGGTTCAGACCACCTTTGAAAGTCAGGAAGTCGCTGTAGGCGCCCCAGTTGAGGGTGAAGAAGGGCGTTAAACCTTGAGCAAAGCTGGGGTAGATGTCAGCCATCAAGGCTGAGTTGAAAAGCCACTCGTGTGGCAGTGGGATATCGGCAACTGTTTTAATCAGTTTGCCACCTACTGTCAACGGTGAGCCTGCATCGATCGCGTCCATGCAAGCGTTGATCGGCAGAGCAACGTGAATTTGTTGTCCTGCAAAGCCCAAGCATCCGCAGCCTAGCAAACCTGCCAAGTGGTGGTTCATCATCGATTCTACGTTCTGAAACCATTCCAGTTTCGGAGCGCGGACGTGATAGTGGAACCAACCGGCAAATAGCATCAGGGCTGCCATTACCAAGGCGCCGATCGCAGTGCAATATAGCTGGTATGAGTTAGTGATGCCGTTGGCGCGCCACAGTTGGAACAAACCAGAGGTGATCTGAATCCCGTGAAAGCCGCCGCCTACATCTGCATTTAAAATTTCTTGACCAAAAATCGGCCAAACCACTTGAGCGCTGGGCTTGATGGCTGTAGGATCTGTCAGCCAAGCTTCGTAGTTGGAGAATTTAGCGCCGTGGAAATATGCGCCGCTCAACCATACGAAAATTACTGCCAAGTGGCCGAAGTGAGCGCTAAAGATTTTGCGCGAAACGTCTTCTAAATCACTTGTATGACTGTCGAAGTCGTGAGCGTTAGCGTGGAGGTTCCAAATCCAAGTGGTGGTTTTTGGCCCCTTAGCTAGAGTGCGATCGAAATGACCTGGTTTTGACCACTTCTCGAAGGAAGTTGGAACCGGATCTTTATCGACTACTACTCTAACTTTTACCTCTCGCTCTGGAGGACTAATGGTCATGAAGACTCTCCTCTCGATAAGACAAGGAACGAGAACTGAATACTGTATCTGACACTCCCCACGCTTAATTAGGCGGGGGATTCTCGGTTCCCCGAAACAGCTTGCACTTCGCTCTTTCCAGAGTTACACGCAGGTCGATCGTCTCCCCAAGCATTTTGCTTCTTTGTAAAGAAGCCAGTTCCCCAGTGTCGCTAACAATGTCCCTGGGTACTGCCAACTCTTCTCGCCAGAGCTGCCGATCGCCTCCTTGATTCAGGTTTGATGCGGCTGCTCCTTTTGAGGGAGTTTTATGAATTATAAGCCTGCTAGAGAAGTATTAATCGCTTGTTAACAATACTTAAAAAAGCCTCAATTCTTGATGCAATTACCCCCTTTAATTTCCACAGCCCATCAAAAAAGTCAAGGGGTATTGCCATTAAGTTTACAAAACTCAAAGATAAAGCAATTGAGGAATACTCATTTATAGAGAGATGTTTAAGAAAATGGCTGGGGCAGTTATTAGTGGGATCGGATTGGTTGCCGGCACAGCCTGAATCCGCGACACAGGGGGCCCTGAATTGCCGATCGGCAATTCGGCAATACTAAATTCAGTTTTGGGCTATAGTTCCCTATGAGAAGGCTTCTAGGAGTATAGTTGCGTGATTGGCATCAATTGGCAGAGAACGGTTGCAGGCAGGCTGCTGGCATTGTTTGCAGCAGCAGTATTGATTTTGGGTGTAGCAAGTTGTGGCGCGGGCCATCCCTCCATGCCCAAATCAGGAAACAAGAGCGGCTCAGCTACCGCCGAGGTAAACAGAATCTCAGAGGTTTCTCCCCCAGAAGCCATTCAACAACTGCGTCAGGCTCTAGAAATTTACCAGCCTCAAATAAGTATTTTGAATCCAAAACCTGACGAAGTGCTTCAGGATATAAATGTGTCTGTTAAGTTCCAAGTCAAGGACTTCCCCATTTTCAAAGAAGCAAACTTGGGTTTGGGGCCCCACCTGCAAGTTTTATTAGACAACCAACCTTATGCAGCAGTTTACGACATCAACCAAACTTTAACGCTCTCCAACTTAGAACCCGGAACCCATACCCTGCGGGTGTTCGCAGCTCGACCTTGGGAAGAAAGCTTTAAAAACGAAGGTGCTTTGGCCCAAACCACCTTTCACATTTTTACCAAAACACAGGACAACAATCCCGATCGCACATTGCCCCTACTAACGTACAACAGCCCGCAAGGCAGCTACGGGGCAGAACCAATCCTGCTCGATTTTTACTTGACAAATGCGCCTTTGCACCAAGTGGCTCAAGCAAATTCCCAAGATGACATACTCGATTGGAAAATTCGAGCCACAGTGAACGGGGAAAGTTTCGCGATCGACCAGTTGCAACCTATATATCTTAAAGGATTCAAACCCGGGAAAAACTGGGTGCAGCTAGAATTAATCGACGAACAGGGAAATACCGTCAAAAACGCCTTTAATAATACAGTCAGACTGATAGATTACCAACCCCAGGGGCAAGATACTTTTTCTAAATTAGTGCGGGGCGAGATCACAGTAGCAGAAACTCGCGGTATAGTCGATCGCAGCTACCAAGTACCAACCCCAACCCCGACACCCGAACCGACACCCGAACCGACACCCGAACCAACACCCGAACCGACACCGACACCTGCATTAGAAAAAACACCAGTAGCCGAACCCTCACCAGCGGTTCCAGAAACCCCAGCTACCGAGCCGAGCTTAGAGCCAAAAGTTGCTCCCGTTCAAACAATAGAACCGACACCAACAGCAACCCCCCAACTCGAAGCACCAAAACTTGTAGAACCAGTTCAAGTCATAGAACCGACACCGACACCGACAGCAACCCCACAGCTAGAAACCCCCAAAGTTGTGGAACCAGTTCAAGTCATAGAACCCAAACCCATAGCAACTCCACAGTTAGAAACCCCCAAAGTTGTTGTACCCGTTAAAATAATAGAGCCGAAACCAACACCATCTCCCCAAACACAGAAACAGGAATACAAAGGATACTACAATCGGTTTCGCAACTTTTTGAATCAAGTTACCGAACCTGCCAATCCTTCAGTACCCCCAACCCTGCCAGAAATAACAGACAAAGCTCCTGTACCTAAAGTAGTCGCTCCTGCGATACCAGAAGCATCTCCCAATCTGGTAGCACCAGCGCCCTCGGTTGCCGCTCCCAAAAGCACCGAATTAGCAGTTCCCGAAACAACAGTTTCAGAACCAGAAAACACACCAAAATCAGAACAAAAAGCAGTTCCCGAAACAACAGTTTCAGAACCAGAAAACACACCAAAATCAGAACAAAAAGTCGAATTTGAAACCTAAAAAATATTTCTGAATTCATCTGCGTACCCTTCGGGAAGGCTTCGCCTACATCAGCCTAAATTCGCCTACATCTGCGGTCAAAAAACACAGGAAAATCGAACATGACATATTTAGAAACAGCAGCCCAATTTTATAGCGACGTTGCCGAAACCCCCCAAATCGGACTGTGCTGCGTCCAAAGCAGCCCCTTGCAACTGCCAGGATTAAAAATTCCCGAACAAATGCAAGAAATGAACTACGGCTGCGGCACCACCGTTCACGCCGCCGAACTTGTCGGAAATCCAGTCGTGCTTTATGTCGGCGTCGGCGGCGGATTGGAAGCACTGCAATTTGCTTATTTTTCTAGGCACAATGGATCGGTTATTGCCGTCGATCCGGTTGCAGCAATGCGAGACGCGGCTGCACGCAACTTGCAAATTGCCGCCCACGAAAATGATTGGTTTGACGAGAGTTTTGTGGAAATTATAGAAGGCGATGCTTTTGCGTTGCCGGTACCGGATGCTTCTGTTGATGTTGTCGCACAAAATTGCTTGTTTAATATCTTTGAACCTGCGGATTTAGCTAAGGCATTAAAAGAGACCTATCGGGTGTTGAAGCCAGGGGGCAGGTTGTTGATGAGCGATCCGATCGCAACTCGCGCAATTCCGCAGCATTTGAAAGACGATCAGCGCTTGCGGGCTTTGTGTTTGTCGGGTGCTCTGACATACGCAGAATACGTTCAACACCTTGTAGACGTGGGCTTTGGGCAAGTGGAAGTCCGGGCGCGCCGTCCTTACAGGCTGCTGGACAAACACAATTACAAATTGGATGCGGATCTGTTGTTAGAAAGCCTCGATACAGTGTCCTTTAAAGTGGACATTCCCCCGGATGGCGCTTGCATTTTCACGGGCAAGACGGCGATTTATGCGGGGTCTGAAGAGCTGTTTGATGACGGAGCAGGTCACGTTTTGCAGCGAGGAGTTCCGGCGGCGGTGTGCGATAAAACTGCTGGGAAGTTGGGGGGATTGATGCCGGATCAGGTGTTGATTACTGATTCGACTTGGCATTATAACGGCGGCGGTTGCTGTTAAATTTATTTCGGAATGGGGAGGTAGCGTTCACCGCAGAGATATAGCGGTTATCAAAAAAGTGAGGTATGCCCACGGAGGCCACGGAGGCCACGGAACCCACGGAGGCCTATCCCCATGAGTACCTCATCTTTTTGAGAAAGGCTATAGCTGCCTCTTTCAAATCTTTATGGTGTATGGGTTATTTGGGAAAATAATTGCAGGGAAAAGCAAGCATAAAATTTAGGAGAAGCAAGAGACGCCAATTGCTGAAGTTGGTTGACAAGCAAGTCCTAATACTATAGTATTCGAGTATGACATATAAGACTATTGACTTATTTTCTGGTGCGGGTGGCTTGACTACAGGATTTCACCTAGCTGGTTTTGAATCTTTATGTGCGATCGAGGTGGATGCTAAAGCCCTAGCGACCTATAAGCACAATTACCCAAACACCAAAATTGTTCATCAGGATATACGCGAGGTCAATCCTTTGGATTTGCGATTATGTTTGGGTTTGCAGAGGGAGGAACTAACAGTGTTGATAGGTGGCCCCCCATGCCAAGGATTTTCAAGAAATATTCCTGCTGACTATCGATATCTTAGCGACTCTCGCAATCAGTTATATCGGACATTTTTAGAATTCGTA
Organism: Microcoleus sp. PH2017_35_SFW_U_B; assembly: GCF_020737865.1. Taxonomy (NCBI): domain Bacteria; kingdom Bacillati; phylum Cyanobacteriota; class Cyanophyceae; order Oscillatoriales; family Microcoleaceae; genus Microcoleus; species Microcoleus sp. PH2017_35_SFW_U_B. Next base: position 41,371 of record NZ_JAEQDE010000037.1, on the reverse strand, counting down.
CAAGAATTTAGACCCATTTACGTTGTTATGGAGAACGTACCTGAAATCTTGAAAGCTTACGGTGGTGTAGTTAAGAATGAAATTATACAACAACTTGAATTGCAAGGTTATAAAGTAACTTATGGATCGCTAAACTCCGCGCATTATGGAGTACCGCAGACCAGATCAAGGGCTTTTTTCGTGGCTAGTTTAGATAAACCACTTCAATTTCCTGAACCTACACACGCTGGCGAGATTAGAAGCGATTACAGAGCTACGAAATCTTGTTACCAACTGAGTCTCCTAAAATCAAACATTTCTTCAGTCGTCACAGTTAGAGATGCGATTGGAGATTTGCCGTCATTGAATGCAGGAGAGGAATATAATGCTGAAGTTTATCCTTTGCCACCCCAAACTGCGTACCAAGCAATGATACGTAATGGAAGTACGAAACTTTTCAATCACGTTGCTCGTGCTTTGAGTCCCATTCAAATGTCAAGAGCGCGTCTTCTTAGTGAAGGGCAAGATGCTAGAGACTTGCCACCTGAATTAGCCCCTAAAAAGCACTATAGCGGTGCATATGGAAGGCTTTACTGGGATAAACCAGCAAGAACTATCACAAGGTGGGTTTTCCATCCAGGATCTGGCAGGTTTTTTCATCCAACCCAAAATCGGACAATTACAATCCGTGAAGCTGCAAGATTGCACTCTTACCCAGATAACTTTCACTTTCTGGGAACGTACACTGATATGGCTTCTCAAATTGGAGAATCAGTACCCCCACTTCTAGGCAAAGTAATAGCTGCATCTATTCTCGAAGTTCACCGTCAAAAGACTGTGTACTGAGTTGATCTTGCAAAGCTGAGAGCACAGTCTGCACATATCGATCAAGTGTAAGACGAGTTCGCTCAACCCTGATGTGAACGGCTTCTGGAGAGATGGTTCTAGCTCTGAAAAGTTGCTTTTGATTCTTGTACCAAACTAACTCTGGCTTACCTGCAATACTGCCTTGTAGCCCTGCTCCTGATTTTCCAGTAACTCTATCAACTGTCCAAGCCCAAGAAAAAGCATTTGGGTCAAGTGGATTAAGAGAGAATTCACAGTAAATATATTCATATCCTCTAATGGTTTTCAGCAATATGCCTTCATAGCTATTGATAATGCTCTGTGCTGCCTGACTCGATATAATTTTCTCGTTCCAATGCTGAACAATAGCTGCTCCTAGTTCAGCAGGTGAGGATTGTTCAGTCAAACCAGGAAAACCAAGTTGGGTAGCCTTTTTGATAACATCTGCTCTCTGAATGACAAACCAAAATGTATTGACAACCGTAAGACTATTCAGTTGAAGAGACTTGAGTGACCAACCAGTTGCAGTCGTGGTGTCAACAGCATCATAGAGGAGTTTGCTACGTCCTAATGCTGGATCTGATAAAGGAATATCCTTGACATAATGAAAAATTGCTTCCCAAGTATAATCCTCTATCGAGCCGATAACTGGAGATGCAATGGTAGTAATAATGGCTTGCCTCAATCTTTCAATTTCGTTTTCTGTCAGCACTCAAGAGTTCCTCTACGGCTCGTAAAAATTCACCCATTGTTATGTCCAGAGCATTTGTAATGTGACTAAGAACCCTCACAGATGGACTTTTCAGCCCTCGCTCAAGCTGGCTGATATAGGTTCTGTGCAGACCTGTGACTTCTGCCAGATATTCCTGTGACCAACGTTTCTCTATGCGACGACGTTGTATTTCTAGTCCTAAAGTTTGGTCTAGTTGGCTAGGTTGCATAGAGAAAGATAGTAAGGTTTTGAATACCAAAGTTCTACAGACTAAAGTATTCAATGCTGCAATATGAACACTGAACTCTCCCCCCTCCTATGCCACAGCCATCTTGCCTATGCCGAAAAGCCCAGATTTAACCAGCTTTTCCCCATCCTCCCAAACTTCTCGCTAAATTAAAGAAGTGTAAAACTTACTCAGCCCGCACCAAGGAGATATCCATGCCTCGCGTCAGAGCACCAGAATTCCCCGTAAAGTACCCCTGGTTGAACACCGAAAAACCTTTATCCATTGCATCCTTAAAAGGGCGCGTCGTCATCCTCGACTTCTGGACTTACTGCTGCATCAACTGCTTGCACGTCCTTCCAGACTTAAAATATCTGGAACAAAAATATAAAGATTCCCTGACTGTCATCGGGGTTCACTCGGCTAAATTTGAAAACGAAAAAGAAGTTGAAAATATCCGCCAAGCTATCCTCCGCTACGATATCGAACATCCCGTAATCGTAGACAGCGGCATGAAAGTTTGGCAAAGCTACGCTGTTCGCGCTTGGCCGACTTTAATGGTGATCGATCCAGAAAGTTATGTCGTCGGCTTTGTTTCTGGCGAAGGCAATAGAGAAGCACTAGATCAGTTAGTTGGTAAGTTAATTGCTGAATACAAAGATAAAAATGCGATCGCCTTTCAAGAACTTCGCTTCAGTTTAGAAAAACAGCGCAAACCTGTATCAACTCCCCTGGCTTTTCCTGGTAAAGTGCTGGGATTTGCGATCGCGCCAACGGAGGCAAAACAGCTTCACCAACATGAGGCGCTGTTGGGCGAAATGACTGAGGACAGTCAATCTGTAGATGAAACTGTACTGCCCGGGCCTGCTAATTCAGTTATCCAAAACTTGGTCGGTTCTTGCTTGTTTATTGCCGATTCGGGACACAATCGAATTGTTGTCAGCAGTACCGAGGGTGAGATACTGCACGTCATTGGTACTGGGAAACCGGGTTTGACTGATGGCAACTTTGAAGAAGCTGAGTTTTTTGCACCTCAAGGTATGGCTTTTGATGCAGAAACTCAAATTCTCTATGTTGCTGACACGGAAAATCACGCTATCAGAACGATCGACTTTACGACTCAAAGGGTGCAAACTGTTGCTGGTACTGGCGAACAAAGTCACGAAATTGCTCCCCGCAGCGGCAAGGCTTTAGAGACGCCATTGAATTCGCCTTGGGATTTAGAAAGAGTTGGCGATCGACTTTTTATCGCCATGGCGGGTTCGCACCAAATTTGGGAGATGCAGTTAGATACTGGTACGATCGCCACTTACGCAGGTATTGGTCGAGAATCCTGTGTTGACGGTAGTCTGGCGGAATCTGCTTTTTCTCAGCCCAGCGGCCTGTCTACGGATCGATCGGAGTTGTTTGTCGCTGACAGCGAAATTAGTTCGATCCGCGCCGTCGGTATCGATGAAGACCCGAAGGTACGCACTGTCTGCGGTAGCGGTGAATTGTTTGGTTTTGGGGATAAAGATGGTCGCGGTGAGGAGGTGAGGTTGCAGCACTGTTTGGGTGTTGAATACGCTCAAAATTACCTCTGGGTTGCTGATACTTACAATCACAAAATTAAGCGAATCGACCACCGGGGCGGTACTTGCATGACGATGATTGGAGATGGTAAAGCTGGTTTGGTAGATGCTAAAGGTCTCAAAGCTCGATTTTTTGAACCTTCAGGCTTGAGCGCTATCGGGTCTCATTTGTTTGTTGCTGATACGAACAATCACGTGATTCGGCGAATTGAGTTGGATACTTTGGAGGTCACAACTTTGGATTTTCACAGTTTGTGTGCGCCGGATGTTTGTCTCCCTGATTGATCCGAAATGTTGATAATAGACCTCTTGCAAAAAAAATCACGGAGTTACAATTAAAGGTTTTGAGTTTTAGACCTGAGAGCTAACTCATAATTGTAAAGTGCTGATCTAACCTGCAATCTGCTCCACTTAAGCCAAACCCTTCATTATAGCATAAAATTATTTTGCAAGAGGTCTAATTATTTCAACAACTCAGAAACAGTTTTAAATTGATAACCTTTTGATTGCAAAGACTTGACAATTATCTCAGTTGCTAATACGGTTTTCGAGCGATCGCCTCCGCCGTCGTGCATCACCACAATCGAACCCGATCGCACATTGTTAATCACCTGATTTGCGATATCCTCTACCGTGTGAGTTTTCTCATAATCTTGAGAATCCACATCCCACATAATCAGTTTTTTGTGCATTTGGGCAAGTAAATAAGATAAAACTACAAATCTCCGTCCCCAAGGTGGCCGAAAACTAATACTATTTTGCTTAACGCCCAATTCCTGCAAAAGTTTGTCCGTTTTTTCAATCTCAGACAGCAAATATTCCCGGGGTTTAAACATCATATCCTTATGAGAGTAGGAATGGTTTGCCAACTCATCGCCCCTCGCCACAATCATTTTGACGATTTCGGGATGTTTCTCTATATTGCGGCCGATTTCATAAAAAGTTGCTTTAACTCGATAGCGGTCTAAGATATCTAAAAGTTGATTTGTATAGGGAGGATAGGGGCCGTCGTCGTAGGTAAGCGCCACCACTTTCTCTTGAGTATCGGCGCGGTTGATGCCAAAATAATTGTGGAATTTAGTAACGTTAATCAGTAGCGATGCTGCAAAAAATAACGCTATTGTCAAAAGCAGAAACTTTTGTAAATTTTTACCTATTCGCATAACTGCACGCACTCGATTGGGAAGAAAAGTGAATGGATCGGGACTTACGCATCAAAACCTTCATAAACCGGGTTTTTGCCGTTGTTGCCGGCTGTAACGCCTCTTCGGGTGAAAAAACAGGTTTCCGAGCGGCCGTGCGTAAGTCATATTGATGTCAGATTATAGCACGATCGAGGGCAGATTATTCTTAACATTATATAAAAAAGTATTATCTTCGCAGTGAGGATTGTCTGCTGATATTTTATAATTGTTCAAACAGAGATTGCAGGTAGATTTGAGATTTTTTGCTTAATTCTCCTGAATTTTCTGCCCTAGATCTACCGGGTGCAGCGACCTGTGCAAGGCAAATACGTGTGTAGGGGCGAAGCATGACCGCAGAAAATATGGGATTATAACTAATAACTTATATGCGGTCATGCTTCGCCCTCTTCAAAAACCAGATGCACCCGATCTATCCCTTCTACCCAACGTTCGTCAAATACCAATTCATAAATACGGTTATTCACTTGGAGATAACCCTCTCGCTTGACTACTAAACCCGACATCAGCAATTCCGTTTCTACTGGACTATCAACAGCCACAACCTGTCTTTGATGTAAAATTTTTCGGTAAAGTTTTAGCAGTTCAACAGCACGCTGTTTATCTTGCAATAGACGATCGCGAATTGTCTTCAAATGCTCTGGTTGATCTTGCGATTCCCAATTTTCTATGATGTGCGATCGCACCAACTCCTCCACATAAGTTGCTTCATTGTTAGTGGGAATAGGAGAGTCAGAAGTGCAAATCAGTTTGCAGACTTTTTGGGTGAGAAAAGGCTGTCCGGCTGTCCAGGCGATTACTTCTGTAAGTAGCGTTTGCGGATTTGTCACTCGTTTCGTTAATCCTTGCAGTAAGGGTTGAGCTTCATGCGCTTGAAAACCTTTGAGTTGAATTGCTTGACCCACATTAAAGGGAGTAGATTTTCTATCTTGAATTAATTGAGAAGGAGTAGCCACGCCTAACAAGACAAAATTCAGACGCTGATAGTCAGAACTATCAGCACGTTTGTTATAGAAAGTTCGGATGAGGCTAAAAAATACACTGTTGTCAAACTGAAGATCGAGGACGCTATCTATCTCATCTATGAAAATAATAATTCTTTCAGAAATATTGGCTAACAATACTTCATTGATAAATTCTGACAAACGTTGGACGGGCGATAATAATTCGCGTTCGCGCCACCAAGTACGGATATTGACTTTATTTAACAGATGCAAACCACTAACTAAAAGGTAGGCAAAGCCTGCGTACCACTGATCTAAAGTGCTCTGAGGACTGCTAATTACAGAAATATCGATCGCGGTACAAGCAAAGCCTTCTGCTTGCAGCTTTTTCATAATTTGCACGCGCAAGCTGGATTTGCCCATTTGTCGGACATTCAGGATGTAACAAAGCTCGCCCAACTTTAAAGCTTTGTATAGGTGTCTGTCGGCCGATCGCACTACATATGTAGGTGCATCCATTGGCAAACTGCCGCCGACTTGGTAATCGAAATTCGGCGGTTCTTCCGCACTTTTCAGCAGGGAATTTTCGATTACTAATTCGGCTTGAGTTGCTTTGAGAATTTCTAGGGTATGCGACAATTCTTGGGTGCGTTCTTCTACTTTTAGCTCCAAAGTTCGGTTGTAATCTTCTAATTGTTCGTAGAGATTGGCATTTTCAATGGAGATGGCGGCTTGAGAAGCAATGATTTTTAAAGTTTCGATGCGTTGGGGGGTAAATGCGCCGATCGCCAGATTATTTTCTAAGTATAAAATGGCAGTTAGTTTGCCTCGATCGAGCAGGGGAATGCAGAGGATTGATTTGGGTTTAGTGGCGGTAATGTAAGTATCGCGGGTAAATTGTCCTTCGGCGGCAGCATTATTTAATACTACATTTTCGCGGCTGCGAGCGACGTAGTTAACTATGGCGGTTGATAGCAGGGGAATTCCGGTTGCGGGTTCGACGGCATCTACCGGAATGGATTGCAGAATTGTGCGATCGCCCTCTACTGCTGCTGCTGCTTCTATAACCCAATTCCCGCCTCGATCCAGGATGAGAAAACCTGTTTGGGCACCTGCATTTGCGATCGCAGTTTGCATCACCTGGTTTAACAATTGTTTGAGGACGATTTCGCCGGAGATAGCTTGGGATGCTTTCAATATGGCGGCAAAATCCAGCACTTCGCCCGATTTGTTACCTGTTGTAACCCGATCTTGCTGATTGTCTCGGGCATCTGTTCGAGTTGAATCGATCGACTGGAGTGCTAAAAACTGCGGGTATCGCGCTTCCAAATCTTTTACCTTAGCCATAGCCCCCCAGCGCTGATAGGCGTAGTGGGCATCTTGCAAGTAGTGACGGGCAATATGATTTTGATTTCTGGCTAAATAAAACCTGCCAGCCAATTCGTAGGCGAGGGCTTCTTCGTTGAGATATTCGTTTTCGCGGGCTAGGATGATGGCTTTGTCGTAATATTCTCTGGCATCTTTATCGTTGCCTAATACGCGCGCGAGTTCCGCTTCGACTAGATAAAATTTGTGCAGGTAATTCATGGGGGCCTGCTTTGCCCATGTGTCCATTTTTTCTTGTTTGGCAGCAACCTTTGTCAGGATTTCTTCTCTTTCCGTCTCTGAGGAATTAGGATAAAGCGCCAGTCGCGCTAACATATCATACAAACAGACAGCAGGGAGAATAAACGAGGAACCTGCATTAGCTGAGTATTCTTCAAAGCTGTCTGCATTCTCAACAGCTTGCTGAAATTCCTCGAAAATATAACAGAGGATAACTTTATGTGAATAAGCGTGCATGAGTGCAGTTCGATCGCCACCTGATAGATGAAATGGTATCATCTTTTCTTCATCGTATACTTCACCAATCAAACGGCACGGATTGTCTGCTTGTCCCATCAAGTTCAGGATTGCCTGCATATAGATTTGAGTCCAATGAAGGTACGCTTCCTGCTGAGTTTGATAAGTAACTTCAAGAACTTTCGCCATCTCTTTCTTGGCATCGCTCAACTCTGCACCGCTGAGGTACAAAGAATAGGCATAGAGACTTCTAGCACTAGCAGCATATTCAAGATCTCCAGTTTCTATCCCACTGTGATAAGCTTCCATGCAAAAAGAAGATGTATCTCTGAGAGGTTCACGCCAATGCCTGATATAGCCCTGATACACCACAGAAATTCTTGCTTTAAATATTCTATCTTTGAATCGTTCTAGTAACTGCAAAGCAAGTTGACCGAACTGATAGCCAGCGTCAAACTCTCCCGAGCAGCAGAGGAGCATTCCGTAACCTACATATGGAAAAGCAGAGCCAGCAGAATTACCGTGCTGAATCGATAAATTCACCTGCCGACACCAATTTAGCAAGCTCAGTTGATTGATTGCTATGAACGCAGGACCAAATAAATAGTTCATAATCCGCATAGCTGCTACTTTATACGGAGCGGTCATTTGCGGTAAGTCGATTAGTTCCTGGATTTGCCTGCCTGCTAAGTCAGATTTTATCTGCTCCATCTCTCGTGTCAGATCGGATTGGTTCGGTTGTTTCGGTAATTCTACTCCAAGTAATTTCAGAACCTCTAGCCCAATGTCGATCGCCTCTAAAAATTTAATTTGGGCGCAATAAGCTTGCATCTTGACTTCATAGACTTTTACTTTGTCTAACAGGGTTTTGGCTTTTTGCAAAACTACCTCAGCTAAGCGCTCCATTTCATCGTAGTTGGCAATTGTATAAGCTACTTCTGCTGTTTCCAAATACAAATCTAAGGTAAGGTTGTACTGCTGCGACCAACTCTTTTTATTTAACAAAATTAAGCCTGTCTGAAGGTAATTGAAAGCTGCTTGGCTGGCCGTTGAAGATTTGGCTTTTTTACCTGCCTGTAAATTAAATCTAGCTAACTGGTATCGCTCTGTTTGTCGAGCTATTAGGGCGCGGCCTTTGTTCAACTGATTGACAATCTCAAATAGCTTCTGTGCCAATGCTTCAGATGGTGAATTTTGGAGTAACAACCTGCCCGCACGCAGGTGTACTGACTGTCTGTCTGCTTCGGAAATGAGAGAGTAAACTGCTTGTTGAATGCGATCGTGGGCAAATTTGTATTCTGCAACTAACCCCTCGGACAAACCTGCTACCTCAAATTCCGCCAACTGATAGGCACGGCTGAGGGGCAGGATGAGGTCTGATTGCAGTGCCGATCGTAAATCTGTTGCTGTTGCTTGGAGAGATTTTTCATAGATAATTGCCAGCGTTTGCAAATCAAACTGATTCCCCACGCAAGCTGCTAATTTTAATACTGCTTGAGTGGCTGTCGGGAGTTTTTGGACATTTTTTACAGTCAGATCTAAAACGTTATCTGTCAGGGATTGCGCTTTGATTTGTTTTAAGTCCCACTGCCATTTCTGAGCTTGGTAGTTAAAATGCAACCATGCTTCAGAATGCAGGAATTTTAAGAATTCATTGATAAAAAACGGATTGCCACCAGTTTTTTGCAGGAGCAATTTGGCAAGCGGTTTAGCATTTTTTGAGTCTGCAAACAGCGTATCGATTAAAAGTTGCGTAATATCGGTCAAGGATAAAGGTGCCAGCAATATTTTATTAACTGTTGTTACTTTGGCTTTGGCAATTTTTTCCAAAATTTGAGTGAGTGGATGCGCCTCAGTTACTTCATTATCGCGATATGCGCCCATGAGAAATAGATATTTATTTTCTGCTAGTGTCATCAGCAGTTGAATTAATTCCAGCGATGCTAGATCTGCCCACTGCAAGTCATCTAAGAAAATTACTAGCGGATGTTCGGGCTGAGTGAATATATTAATAAATTTTTGAAAAACCAGATTAAAGCGCTTCCTCTGTTCTGCTGGTGGCAATTCTGGTAGGGGTGGTTGCGAACCAATAATGAGTTCTACTTCAGGAATAACTTCCACGATTGCCCCGCCAATTTCCCCTAATGACCCTTGTAACTTCTCCCGCCACTGGCTAATTTGCGCGTCACTTTCTGTGAGTAACTGCCGTACTAATGAACGAAATGCTTGAATTAAGGATGCGTAGGGAGTATCTCGTTGAAACTGGTCAAACTTACCAGCAATAAAATAGCCGTGTTGGCGAGTCAGCGGCTTATAGATTTCCTGGATTAATACTGTTTTTCCAATCCCGGAATATCCCGAAACCAGCATCATTTCCCTGGCTCCTTCGCTGACTCGATCGAAGGCGGCTAATAGGGCAGAAATTTCCCGCTCTCGCCCGTACAGTTTTTGCGAAATTTGAAATCGATCCGAAATATTGTGCCGCTCGATCGGGAAAGGGTCGATTTGCTCTTTAGTCTGCCACTGCCTGAGACATTCTTGTAAATCTGCCTCGATATTATATGCTGACAAGTAGCGTTCCTCAGCATTTTTTGCCATTAATTTCAACACGATGGTCGAAATAATTGGTGGAACTTCTGGTTGGAGTTCGTGTGGTGGGAGAGGTTGTTTGGCAATATGACAGTGCACTAATTCCAAAACATCATTTGTAGGGAAGGGTAACTGTCCCGTTAGTAATTCATAAAAGGTTATCCCCAGCGAGTAAAAATCAGTGCGGTAATCGATCGATCGATTCATGCGACCTGTTTGTTCTGGCGAGATATAAGCCAGCGTTCCTTCTAACACGTTCGGGTTGCGAAAGGTTGGATTTTCTCGCGACAGGGTTGTTGAAATTCCAAAATCAATTAGCTTCAGCTTGCCTGTTTCCCGCTCGAAAATAATATTTGAAGGGTTAATATCCTTGTGAACGATATGCTGCTGGTGAACCTGACCGAGAATGCCAACAATCTCAATTGCCAGGTGGAGAAATTCAGCAATTGTAAATTGCTGCTTAGCTATCGTCCTATTCAGGGATTCGCCGCCGAAATCTTCTAACGCAATTACCCACTGATTGTCTAGGTGTTGCAAGCTGTAAACATCGATTACTCCCGGTAAGTTAATGTTTTGGGTTACTTCATACTCTCGCTTGAACCCGGCAATTTGTTCCGGTGAAGGATAGGCTTGTTTGAGCATTTTGAGGATAACAGGCCGATTGTCTGCTTGCCGGTATCCCCGATAGACTAGCGAGTTACTGCTCTCGTGCAGTTTTTCAGTAATTTGGTAAACATTCTGCATAAGTTAGGTGTTTGTATGTTTTTATGATAAAAAAACCGCAACAAGTGCGGTTTGAGTTTGTGAAATATCAATCCACTTTTCCAATTGTAGAAAATTACAGCACTTTTCATGTAAGTGATGCACGCAGAGAACGCAGGTAGGGACACGGCACTGCCGTGTCCTTGCGAGGATTGTTCGATAGACGGGCCTACATCATCAACCTGCAATCTGCTGTATGAGCGATTTGACCTCAAGATCGCATTTTAGTTCAAGTCCGAGTTAGAGTCGGGTTCGGGGTCTTGCGATGGAGAAGGAGGAAAGGGATCTGGATCTGGCAAGGGATCTGGTCCGGGATCGAAAGCAGTAATGGCAAGCGGAACTCGTTCCCCTGCAAAGAGTGCGGTGATTTTAGCGTTTTCACCGCTCATTATTGCGGTTTTTTCTGCTTCAGGTAAACCCACCCCGTCCGTGAAGGAACTGGGGTTATCCATGAAAGCACTTTGTTTCTTGGTGTCAAGCGCTAAATCAGTTAATAAATCCAATAGGTTACTCATGGGATGTTCTCCTAATCTTAGATAGTGAAAAACGAAACTTAAATTGTAGGTTGGGTTGAGGAACGAAACCCAACATTTTTCGTGAATTTGTTGGTTTTGCTACGCTTAACCCAACATACAAACTAGATCCCCCTAAATCCCCCTGATTGTTGGGGGACTTTGAGTTACTTCTAGTCCCCCCATTTGGGCAGGGCGGTTTCCTTAAGGTTGAATCCTATGCCATCGTTCAACTCTTTAACTATGCTTTTTCTGTCTGCATCTGAGAACACTGGAGTTTGGTAAAGCCTTTCTATAAAGACGTAAGGAGCGATAGTCAATGCCAGCTCTCGATAAGGCCTTGCCGTACCGATATTACTGTCTTTTCCGAGAATGTGGCTTAATTCACTAAGTAAGAACAGAACGTAGGTACACATCTGGATCTGTGCAACGTTTTTCCACAGCCATAATTGCGAATTTTCTCTCACACCTGATTTCTGGTTGTTTATCACATCTTCCAAAATCAGCTTTTTTAATTTATGTCCCTCCTCGGCTTGGTTATATATCGATTGCAACTTCTCGATTGTAACTGACGGTTCCGGAACGTTCATTTGATTCCGCAACACCTTTTTACAGATTTGCCAAAAATCCTCCTCTAGATCTTCAAAAAATCGATCCAATTTTCTTTGAAGTTTTTCAATCTCATCTGGTGTTAATGCCTGCCCATCCTGTTTTTCCTGCTTTTGTTTTGTGTCAACTATGGTGAGAATTAGCTTAGCTATTAAATCACCAGGACGCAGAATCAAAGCTTGTTGGAGAAAAGCAATCGCCCTCAGGTAACATTTTTGTTTCTCATGTGGGTCTTCTGTTTGCTTGGTCAAATAAAAAAACAGAAATGCGTGTTCGTAAAGATTTACCCTGCTGCTTTCTAAGAAGGGAACGGGAAAAGAAGAGTTTTGCAGAATCTCAAAATTCGGAGCTACTACAGTCTCAACTTCCAAATCGCAGAATGAATCTTTGTATTCTTGAGCCAACCTGTAAACGGTCGATCGCATCCCCCACGCCCAAGCATATGTAGGCATAAGTTCGAGCGCTCTGTTAAGGTATTGTAGGGCCGTGTCTTTGTTTTGTTGTATGACATCCAGTCCTGACAATTTTCCTTGACTTAATGCCGGAGTTACCAACTCATTAAGTAATTGAATGATACCGCTCGTTATATTCAGCCGATAAGTTGCTCCCAAGTGAGCTAATGCCCACTCGTAGGTGCTATCTGCTGGTTCTTTACCATCAAGCGCTTTTTGAAAATGTTCGATCGCCGAGTCAATGTATTTCTTTCGCCTGTTCTCTGCAAGTGCCCAGAGACGATAGGTTTCACCTAGCTGTGCGTGAGCCCAGAAATAATTCTTGCTCTTGCCGATCGCCTTCTTTAAGCACTCTTCTGCTTTCCCATAATCCATCAACTGGCAGTAAGTTGCTCCTAGATGAGCATTAACCCAAGCATCGTTTGGAGCTTTTTCTAGGAGTTGTTTAAAAATCTCGATCGCCTCGTCATAAGCCCCTGACAACCGAAAAGTTTCTCCTCTTTGAGCATTCGCCCGAGCTCGTTCGTTCATCTGCATAAAATCCTCCTGAAATGTTACTTACTGAACTAAATAAGGGGTTATTCGTGGGAGAGGGCGGGTTTATTTAACCTGTTCGCTACGTTTAAATTCCTTGGCGAACCAGCCCTTACAGGTTATCGACTTTGCTGCAAAATTTCGGTTTTTGCAAACACTTAACTTGCGAGCAATGCCAGAGTTTTCGGGTGATCCCGCCACTCCAACCAAGCCGGATCGTGGCCGACTAACTCAATGGCTTCATCATTAATCGGAATAGCTTCCTGCAAATACTGCCATGCTGGTTCGCAGTTACCTTCCAAAATTTCTAAGCCACAGAGTCGGTACAGAATATCTCCCCGATCGCCAGTTTCCCATTGAGCAAGCAAAGCCGTTCGCGTTCGATCGATTTCGCTTTTTGCCGCCTCCAATCCCTGCCAGCGCGCCTTAGATATTGCGATACAGTACAAAGCTGTAGTATCGTCAGCAACCTCTAGCAACCTTTGTTCGCAACAGGCGATCGCCTCAGAATATTGGCCGTCATAGCAAAAGATTAATCCTTTCTCAATCAGCCAATTTTTCCCACCAAAAATGGTTTTGTCAAAGGCGACTGTTCGATCGAAATCAATCAGCGATTGCTTGTAGCACTTCATCAATTCATAGATGCGGCAGCGATAAGCCAGCGCCCAAACGTAATCCGATTGATGCTCGATCGCCCGATCCAGATCGGTCAGTGCCTTTGTGTAGTATGCTTCTCCCAGAAAGCGGTAAGTTACGCCTCGATGCGCGATCGCCCAATTATAATCTGGGTTCAGTTCGATGGCGCGGTTGAAATCTGCTAGAGCCTCCTCATAGCGTTTCATCAGATAATAAGTTTCACCTCGGTGCGCGATCGCCCAAGCACTGTCAGCCTGCAACTCGATCGATCGATTAAAATCCTCTAGCGCTGCTGCAAAATGTCCTGCCAGTCGGCGATTTTCACCGCGGTGAGCCCAAGCCTTAGCATCCTCAGGGTTTTGTTCGAGCGATGGGTTGATGTCATCTAAAGTTTCGCGATCGTTAGAGCGTGTGGGAGCCATATTTCTCTCCATTACATAAGTTTTTTGACATGGTTTTTTGTCTATATTTTCATAACAATAAGTTATGAAAATAACTTATCACATTTTTTTGATTCTCGCGCACAGTTAATAAAAATAAATTTTTTCCTGCCCGAGCGAGAGAGCGCACAAAAATGTATTCTTTGTTAGTTTATTGTTAGTTTATTGGCAAATTAAGCACTACCAACTTCATAAAATGTTGCTACAAATATGAGCGATCGAATAAACCTTCATCGATCAAACACATCTACTAACTGTAGCAATATTTTCTGATAGCTGAGAACTATCAACTATCAGGGCAGGCACGGGGGCCCCCCCTCCGCTTCGCTTCGCCCCTACCAAATGTCAACTGTCAACTGTCAACTGTCAACCCCAACCGTGCCATCATTTCACTGTTTACAGGTGCTGGCGCTTGAGGCGGAACGTAAAGTGTCGAAACTAAAGTAACGCGAATTCCTGCCAGTTTAGACAGAGGAATATGCTGGATAACTGGCTCGCAAACCGGATAATAAACTGCTGCTTCGTAAACAATTATTTCGTGTTCAGAACCATAGTATGTTTCTAACACTTCAGCTAACACCGTTAGGCCGCGCAGTTGGCTTTCTTCCCGATAAAAACCCAGATTGCCGATCGTCGCAATCTGCCACAAAATTAAAGCACTGGTTGGGTCAAATTTACGCTGCCGAATCAGAAAGTCAGTGGCTTCAAAACTTTGACATCCGTTGCGCCCTGGGTCAAGACCCAAGTCAGCAAACAAGCAATCTTCCGCTGAAATTCCCGGTAACATTTGCGCCCTAAAACCTTCACGACGCGCCTGTTTAATCGCTGCATGGGTGGGGTCAGCAAAAACGCCCGGATGACCGTAAAAAACAGCACACACATTCAATCCCTGACGAACTTCAGCCAAAATGCGATCGACCATCTCCCGATATGTCTCTCTGCGCCGCTGATTGTCGGTATTGTAAGGCAGGGCTTGGGCCGTGGCGTTGAGTGTATGCAGCCATTTTCCAGTAATCGGGTCAGCTACAGCGAACAAAACCTTGTCGGCTTGCTCGATCGACGCCTTTGCAGCTAAGGTCAGATGACCAACCAATTGAATCCCGGTACCAACAACAGTTAAAGAACCCGTTTTCAAACGCAACCTCCTCCAATGCTACTGAATCGATCGCCAAAATACTCCCAATACAACTGGCAACTCACCGCCGCCAGATTGCCTTGTAAATTTACCAACCCCATACCTTCCAACTTAGAGGCCTCCACTAAACCCAACTCTACAGGTATACTGCTTTTCACCACTCGCACAAAGGCTGCTAGCAATTCAGGCTCCTGTTGTAGGTTCCACAATTCTCGTTGTAAGCGATCGCTATAAATTCCCGCTGCAATACCAGAGGTTTGCAGCACTTGCTCGGGAGTCACATCTCCGAGCCCAATATGATAAAGAGCTAATCGTATTAAATAGGGATTTCCGTTTACCAAAGCCACCAGTTGTTTAGCATTTTCAGCAGACAAATCCAGTCCTTGCCGTTTGGCTAAATTCTGTACTTGCTCGCTATTGAATGGTGGCAGTCCGATCGGTAGCCCGACATTAAACGGCGATCTATTCGCACTCAGCGGAATATATATCTCAGCCGAGTGCACTACGACTAACCGCAGTTTTCGCCAAATTTCCCGATTCTTTGCTTCCTCGTGCCAACTTCGCAAAAGCCCGAAAAAGTCGCTCGCCAGGTTGGAATAGGGAAACAAGCGATCGATATCGTCTAAAGCTAAAACTATAGGCTTATCTGTTGCAGCCAGCAGATACTCCTCAAAATACATCTTGCAACTAAGCTGACTGCCAAAAAGTTCATCCCAATATTCCGCCATCTGATTTTCCAGTTGCAAACCCAAACCGACGTTGGCACAAAACCACCGCAAGAATTTATCTAAATCTAGGACGATTTCTCTATCTGCTAACTGAAAATTTATCGCAATCGTTTGATAGCCTTGCTCGGCAGCTTTCTCTAGAATCCTTGCCATGAGGGAGGTTTTCCCCATCCGCCTGGGAGCTTGGATGCGGATTAGCGCTCCCGGTTGCAAAATTGTCTTGTAACACTGAGATTCAATTGGCTGACGCTCCACATAAAAAGACGAATCCAGGGGAACTTGGCCTAATGGTAATTCCAACTCTATGTCTTTTTCTGGTTTGGGCGGGGTATGGGATGCTTTAACCCCGTCACTCTGAGGAAACACCCTGGCATAATCACTGGGCTCCAGAATCAGACTAAAAGCGCTGAAGCACCTTTTTAGCGTGTTGCGATCGACACCAGCTTCGCGAGTGTATATTTTCATCACAGTATTCACAGCTAACCGCGTGCGATCGCTTATTTGTTCCAAAGTATACCGATTCCCGCTATTTTGCTCGAATTCTGCCTTTGTTTTGGCTGCCTCTAATTTCTCTAATCCTTGTAGGGTAAGGATTACACCGCGTTGGCGCTTATCTTTTTCTTTGTGTTGAGCTTGTAACACTATCATGTGATGATGATTGATTTCCCAAGATTATAAAAATTTTATCAAGTTAAGCAACTTAGCAGTTAGATAGAAAAACTTACAAATGCGCCAAACCCTAGCTCCGGGGGAGTTTGGTTAATTGCCGATCGCAAATCTTAAGTTGCGATCTTAAATAGCTAAATTTGAGTGGTGCGATCGGTCTCGGCAGTGCAAAATGATACTGTCTGGCTAGCCAATATTATTGGTAAGCCTGAATTAAACTGCGATCGGGTAAAGCAGCTAAAACTGCTACTAGATCCGGCCTATGAAAATTTAGCGTGTAGTTTTACCGAATATTTAGGGTGCTTTACTAAACCCTGGTGTTAAGCAGCTTTGATGGAACGATCGCGGTAGTGACTACTAACCGCATCCTCAAAGAACACTTAAAGCTTACAACCAGAATAATTGTTACTGATCGCTCTGTCTTTCCTCAGTGGAAAGGCTCGGATTGTCCTTGGCAAAAACTGTCGGGCAGTTGAATTATTGCAAAACTTTTATTAACTTTAGGTATTAGAAATGACATTGGATTCTCAATCATTTACGCTTTCAAAGCAGCGCGATTGCTCGTTAGATCTAATCACAACTTTTTGGCAGCAATGGCAACAGTATCGAAACTCTCTTTACCGTTGCTGTATCAAGTGGATGGGTGGGAACTTTATTGATGCTGAAGATGCACTTAGTCGGGCGATGCTGAAAGCTTGGGAAAAGGTGCAAAAGTATGCAGCGGGCGAAATTGCTAATTTTAAGGCTTGGTTGACAAAACTGACTCATAACCTCTGCATAGATATTTATAGAGAACGCAGTCGGGGTGCGAATCGAGTTGAGGATATAGAAGCGATTCCACAGAAACAAGGACTGGTTTCCTTTGACGATACGCCAGAAATGGCATTGGAGGCCCACGAGCAAAAGATTGTGATTCGCCGTGCAATTGATAACTTATCGATCAGGCTGCGCGAGACGTTTATCCTGCACTTTTATGGGGAACTTTCTCATCAAGAGATTGCCCAACAGCAAGAGATTTCCTACCAGAATGTCTGCAAGCGGATTTCCCAGGCGCGGAAGATTTTGCGAGAGGTATTGAGGGGATATTTTATCGGAGAGGAGAGGGCGGATACGGATAAATCTGTTCCACCGACAGCAACGGAATCGGCAATTGGGGAAATGTCCCAAGGGAATGCAGCAGTTGAAGCGATCGCAGGTGAGACGGTAGTTTCAGTTGCAGTGCAGAAAGTGGAGACTGTGGTGAGTGAGGAATTAATTGAGGTAGTGCGATCGCAGCAGCAGTCGAAGTCGGATTCTGTTGTAGCGACTGCTGACGGGAGGCTATACCAAATCCGGGTTAAAAACCCCTTGATTTTTGAAGATGGGGAGAGGCCGAGATCGGGGAATGGGGAGAAATTAGCTCGCGAACTAAAAAAGAGGGTGAGTAACCCGGATTTAGTATTATACCAATTTAATTTTATCGGCAAACAGATAGTAGGAGCATTCCCCCCGTGGCTGAATTGTTTAGGAGGCATCAGGCGGGGCAAATTACTGGAGAATTTGTGCGATCGTCCCTCTCTCCTCCTGTGTAATGTATTTCATATTTTCACTCCCTTGTCAAGAGTCTCTCAGGAATCAAGATTAGGCTTCGTTTCTTTTGAGTCAAAATTCAGAAACTGATTAGTGTCATCGTCCTTAAGGTATAGAAATGGATACGCAATCAGAGCTTTGGATAGCGACTATGAACTGCGAAAAATTCAACAAATTGCACTGTTCTATTTTGCCAGTATCCCGGCTATACCCCTTATCGCCTTTTGCCGGAGGCATTGTATCATTTATGCACCGGTTAATAGTGCCGGGAAAATTAGATTCTTTAAGTCAGATAGCTGAGTATGTCCTCGTAGCAGCAGCCGAGGCAGCTCTAGATCAAAAAGCATCTTACGGGCTGTACCTAGCAGTCGATGAAATTGCCATAAATATCATCATTCACGGTTATGAAGAATCTGGTAGAGAAGGGGATTTGGAGTTGCGTGCCGAAATTAGCGATCGCAACTTGACAATAATGATTGAGGATACAGCAGTCACCTACGATCCCTTCGAGCGATCGCTAACTGATGACTCAGACAAACACCCGCACGAAAAAAAGATTCGAGGATTCGGAGTTTATTTAGCTATGCAAAATGTAGATGAATTTGCTTACGAGTGGCTAGAAAATCGCAATCGCAATATATTTACCGTCCATCGCACAAGTCACAGTTAGGACAAGATCTCCAGAGGATGCCACCGACATAATTTAAAACTAGGGAAAGTCTACTGCTTGTTGAGCTAGCTATCTATCAAAATAGCAGTAAAACTGTGGGTTATTACCTGAAACAGAGACATTACTTTGCTAGCTGTACGACGAAAATTTCCCAGCACATCCTAATTAAATTAGTCCTGGACGCACCCCGACCTTCATAACCGGGTTTTTTACCGCGAGCGAACAACCCGCCAGAAAAATAAGGGTTTTCAGCTTTGATAAAATTCAAAACCATCCAACAACAGAAACCTGCGGGAATCCGCTGCGGTTGGAGCAGTAATGAGCCTTTATCAAAAACCCTGCCAATTGAACACACAAATTATCTAATTACCAGCATTATGACCATTCCTAACTACAACGAGACCACCTATCTGCAAGAAAATCCAGAAGTGGCAAAAGCCGTAGCTTCTGGCCTTATTCCCAACGGGTTTGAGCATTGGGTAAAGTTTGGTTTTACTGAAAAAAGAAAGCCACAAATTTCATTCAACGAGCAATTTTATCTAGATGCTAACCCCGAGGTAGCAGCAGCAGTTGCCAAGGGTAGTTTATCAAGCGGATTTGAACATTATGCGCGGTTTGGAGCGGCTGAAGGTCGAAAACCAGTTGCCAGTACCACACCCACAGGCCCTAAACTTCAAGAAATCTTAAAGCGCGGGTTTGTGCGGGTTGCAGTTAACGACGATGCGATCGGATTTAGCAAGCGGGAATCCGACGGTTCATTTAGTGGGATTGGCATTGATTTTAGTCGCGCCTTAGCCACCGCTTTGTTCGATAACCCGAAAGCAGTAGAATTCGTAGTCGTCGAGGCGGGCAAAGACTTTAACAGCGTAGCCAGTGGCGCAGTCGATATTGCCGCCACTTTGCCCACTCAATCTATGCTCCGCGATGGCAGTTTAGGAGTAGATTTTTCGCCTACGGTTTTCTTCGACACTCAAGCGGTATTGGTGCGCGGTAATAGTGGAATTAGTTCTGTTAAGCAGTTACCAGGAACAACCATCGGCGTATTAGCAGGAACGCGCTCTCAGCAAAATTTAATAGATGTCGCCAAACGTGCCGGAATCGCCCTCAACATCCAAACTTTTCCTTCTCAAGATACCTTATTTGCTGCCTACGATGCGGGGAAATTGGGCGCTGTTTCCATTAATCGCGGGGTGCTGAGCAATCGCATTCCCACCTTATCCAATCCGGGAAATCAAGTCATCCTGGATGAAGCCATTTCTAAAGAGCCTTTAGCACTCGTCGTGCCGGAAAATCAGTCTGAATGGGCTGATGTGGTGCGCTGGGTGGTCAGCGCTCCCATCCAAGCCGAATTCTTTGGTATTAACTCCCAGAATGTGAATGAATTTCTTAATAAAAATTCCGCCACCAAGAGCTTCTTAGGCGTGGAAGGAAAGTTAGGAGAATCCCTGGGACTCAAAAATGATTTTGCGTTGAAAGTTATCAAACAAATTGGTAATTACGAAGAAATTTACAATCGCAATTTCAATCCCAAAGTGCTGCCGCGCGGGCTCAATGAGCTAATGTTTGTCAAGCCTGGGGGACTGCTTTATTATCTACCCTTTTCGGGGACTGACCAATTAACCGTGCCCTTGGTAAATAACGACAACCGCAACGTTTTACAGGAAGTGTTAGACCGGGGTTTCGTGCGTGTCGGGGTGAGAAATGACGCGCCAGGAGTTGGTTTTGCTGACTCCAAGGGCAACTTCAGCGGATTTGATGTGGATTTTGGTCGGGCACTAGCAGCTTCCCTATTTGGCAACCCCAACGCAGTGGAATTCGTGATTCAGAAAACTGGTCCTCAGCGCTTCAGCGATGTCGCCAATGGCATCGTTGATGTAACTAGCCGCAATGCCAGCCACAACCTCAAGCGGGATGCTTTGCTGGGGGTAGATTTTGCCCCCATTAATAGTTACGATGCTCAATTTGTGGTAACACCAACCGCCAGCGGAATTACCTCTTTTGAACAGCTTGCCGGTCGCCGAATTGGCGTGAGTGCAAATACCAATTCTGAGGTAACTCTGCGAGAAAAGCTGAAAGCTGCGGGCATTAATGCGGAAGTCGTAGCCTTAAATAGCTTGGAGGCCCTATTCGATCGTTATATCAAGGGCGAATTGGATGCGCTCACCGGCAATGGGAATCTGATTATCTCTAGTCTTCTCACCTTACCCCCCGACCAGCGAGACAAACATCAGCCATTTCCCGATGTTTTGGGAGAGGAGCCTTTAGCAATGGTGGTGGACGAGAATCAATCCCAGTGGAAGGATGTGGTAACAGGCGTTACTTATTCTGTTTATGAAGCGTTAGAGCTGGGTTTAACTTCTGAAAATGTGCGCCAGCAAATCAATAGTTCCGATCCAGTTGTCCGCCGCTTTTTGGGAGTGGAAGGAACTGTGGGTGAAAGTCTGGGTTTGTCGAATAATTTCGCTTTGAATGCGATTTCCGCAGTGGGGAACTATCAAGAGATGACCGATCGCAACTTCCCAGGTATTAGTTTGATGATAGCGCCTTATACCGAGGGCGGTATCGTTTTCTCAGTTCCTTTTGCTTGATTTTGCTGAGTCGGGGTGATTGATGAATCACCCTGACAACAATCAACCTTGAATATTGGCTAACGATACTGAATCGAATCTTTAGCCGGATAATACCAAATCCGGGTTTACCACCCCCGTTATTGTCATTGCGAGCGACAGCGAAGCAATCGCAAAGACTCTGCTAATAACGGAGGATTTATAAAGGGGATGGATAACCCGGATTTAGTATAAATACTCAGATCGCACTGAGCTAGATTTTTGCCGGATTGGGGTGCAACGAAAAAAGGAATAGAGGAATGTTCCTTCACATCTATCTTTCACCACTTTTAAAATCATGTCAAATTCTCAATCAGTTAGTGCAAAAGACATTTGGGGTTCTCCAGAAGATATGGAGAAAGCATTTTGGCAGCTATGGGAACAGAATCGAGATTATCTTTACCGTTGCTGTGTCAAGTGGATGGGGGGGAATCCTACTGATGCCGAAGAGGTGCTCAGTCGCGCCATGCTTAAAGCTTGGGATAAATTGCCAAACCATGCCGAAAAAATCACCAACCTCCGAGCTTGGCTGATTCGCTTAACCCATAATCTATGTATAGATATACACCGAGAACGCCGCCGGAAAGCAATGCAGATGGAGGATATTGAAGAATTAGCTGCTACAGGAAATTCAGCAGTTATTTCTGGTTTGGACTCTCCTGAAGAGGCACTTCTACATCATGAGTTGGGACATTACATTCGCCGCGCTATTGATACTCTTCCTTCTCGATTACGCAATCCGTTTATCCTGCGTTACTGCCACCAAATTGCCTATCAAGATATTGCCCAAAAACTTGCTCTCTCGCTCAATAACGTTTACAAGCGCATCCAACAGGCGCGAGAGATTCTGCAAAAGCGTTTGAGCAGGTATTTGTCAGGGTTGGATGATGCTCTGTTAGATTTCTCCGAGTCTTCTCAAAAGGGGGAAGTTGCCCCGATCGCAGATGAATTTACTGTAGGGGTAGTGCAAGAGTGCCTACCCTGTCAAGATTCTGGGGCGGGGGGATTGCCCCTACAATCCGATGAAACGATCGCCCCACCCGCGATCGCCCCCATCCCTCAGAACATTGGCGAGACAATTAATTATCAGGTAACAGCATCATGTCTAGAAACACTACACTCCGGGTGGTATCCCTCACTCAGTCCTCTGGGGTGGAGTTGAATGCTTACCTGGTTGCAGACTCGAAGCCAACCAGACAAGAGCAGAAGCTGAAAACATTAAGTGAGTACGTGCAGCAGTTTCCCTCTGGGTGGAAGAAACGGTTGGAATTGGCGAATCTGCTGTCTGAAATGGGTCAGATCGAGCAGGCGGTTGAGGAATATCGCCAAGTAATCGATCGGCAGCAACCACCATCGATCGGCGTCCAATTGCAATTGGGGAAACTCTTGCAGCTTATGGGACAAGAGGTTGAGGCAGCAGCGGTTTATGAAACTGCCTCGGCCAATGCACGCAATGAGGCGACTCGACAGCATATCAGCGGATCGATCGCACTCTGTAGAGGTGATACTCAGGCAGGGATACTCGCTTTTGAGTCGGCGGCTTCCCTTGAACCTCACAATGCAGCTCACTGGCTGGCGTTGGCCCAGGTGCAGGTGGGGAGAGGCGATGCGGTTGCAGCTTTGCGAGCCTTTGATGCCGTTTTGTCACTGCACCCAGAGGATATTGTCGCGTCGATCGGCAGCTATGACGCTCTGGTGGCGGTGGGGAACGTGCGCCAAGCGCAGCAGCGGTTGAGCAAAGCGCTAGAGGTGGCTCCGGGTGATTTTGGGGTACTCAAACGACTGGCGGATACTCGTTGCCGGATGAGATTGGTATCGGGTGAGGAGGGGAAGCAGACTAAAAAGACGATCGCTTCTGTGCTGCAACTGGCTCCTGATGCGGCGGACGGTCATGAGTTGCTGGCATATTATCACCTTTTCCGGGGGGAGTCGGCTAACGGGGTTGCGGTGTTGGAAGGGTTTACCGAGGAACACCCGAATCATCCTAGGGGTTGGTATTCCTACGGGCGTTACTTGTTCCACACGGGGGAATATCAGAGGGCGGCGGCGGCGATGCTGGAGGCTTATCGTCTGTATCCCCTGGATTGTGAAATTTATCGGGCGTTGTGTGAGATTTTGCCTGTTACCTCTCCCCCAGCCTCTCTAGATCCCCCCCAGCCCCCCTTAAGAAGGGGGGAGATAGAGCAGGCAAAGTCTTCTAATTGCAAGGGGGGAACTCCTCTCAAAGTCCCCCTTTTTAAGGGGGATTTAGGGCGATCGAACCGTGAAGTCACCCTGACATCAATAGTAGAAGAAATGCTCGATTGTTTTCCCGATCGCTGGAGTGTTTGGACGACGGCGGGGCGGGTGTTGGTGGAAAGTTTTCAGGAGATTGAGCGAGGGTGTGCTGTCTCTGCGAAGGGGACGCAACTTGAGCCGCAGTTACCTGATGCTTGGTTTGCTCACGGGCGGGTGTTGGCATTGGCTCTCAAACACCGGGCGGCGGTGGAGGCTTTGGCGCAAGGATGGGAGTTGTTACCAGAAGAGGGGGGTTATCTGCAATCTGTATCTGCTGCGGTGTGGCTGGGGGAGAGTTATGGAGTGTTGGGGGATGAGGTGGCGAGCCGGAAATGCTTGGAAAAGGCTTGTCAGTCTCAGGAATTGATGGAGTTTGACCCAGCGATGGCTGGTTACTGGCGAGGGAGGGCGTTGTTGGGCTTGGGGGATGTGAGGGAGGCTGTGGAGGCCTATCGAAGTGCGCTGAGCCGGCGGTTGCTCTACCCTTTTCGCGGGGAGGTTGAGGAGGCTGTGAAACGGTTGAAAGGTAAGAGGCGAAAGGGATCTCGTTCTAAAGCGTAGATCCTTGACTTCTTCGGAAAGTCGGGGATCTGAACCTCTCAGAGTGCATTAAGTTAGGAAAAAACAGCCTCTAACTCGAAAAATTCAGAAATTGACCTCTGGATTCGTCTTATAGGTGTAGAGACAAAAATAAAATTTTGTCTCCACAGAAAGCACATCAAATTCATCTAAAAAAGGAGAAAAATAATGCTATTTAGATTTCGTTATTAAAAGTAAAAATCAGTTCTGAGCGAAAATCGCTCGGTAATTGAAAATAGATGTAGGGTAGGCACTGCCGTCAGCGCCTATCCTACATCTTTTGTTGCTGATGTTAATTCAATGACAAAATCTAGTGCAATGGGTGGAAATTATAGTTCTTGTGTTTGAGGTGGTTTCATGGGGTGCATTGAGTTAGGAAAAAACAGCGCCTAACTCGAAAAATTCAGAAATCGATCTCTGGATTCGTCTTAAGGATGAACAACAAAAAAAAGGATACTTTATGAGCGCTTGTGCATTACAAACATTCAGTAACATTACTCAAAACCTTCTGGATTGTTTAGAGGCAGCAGCTAGATCCCAAGGATATAATATTTCGGGCAAGAGTGGTTCATATACTCAGGATGGATTCACGGTCACATGGAATTATAATCCATCGAATGAAACACTTCAAATTCAATGTATAGATAGCCCTTGGTATGTTCCCTGTAGCGTGATTAACGGTCGAATACACGATTTAGCTGAGCAATATATTTCACAATGTTCACCTGGATATACAGTAACAGCCTTAATTTAAGGGCTTGTGAGCCAATCGATTCCTGGGAGATCGCGTAGAGTGTCTTCTGTTTGATATTTTAACCTTTGATAAGGAAGTGCAATCGCACTCCACCTATCCCAAAATGATTTTTTCAGTTAGGAATCGTTAGTCGAGGCTTTTGTTAACTCTAGAAATTCAGAAATTATCGCTGGTAATCGTCTTCAGAGTGTAAAGCATTTTTAGGAGTAAAAGTCTGACGCAACCCTTAAAGACGATCGCGCCTCAACACACTCTAATTCAGGAGTCAAGAGAGCATTGCTTCTTTAACCACCTTCCATTTACTTGCCTCACATCTGCTATTTAAAACAGCAGAATAAAGAGAAATAATCCGAGCTTAAAATAATAGCATCGGATTATTTCCTGTTGATTTATTTGTGTTTTTCGGTAAGATAAAGTTTGTGTAAACTCTGTTTCTTAAGCTTGACAAACCTATTAAATCTCGACTAATATTGAGAAAGTTGAGGACAAAAACTCAATCAAGACAACAAGTAAGCTAACAACAAAAAGGAGAGAAGTTGTGCGATTCCGTTATTTTTAACTTAAAAGTTAATCAGTAAAATCCTAGTGATGGTGCTGAGAAATTACAACTGAAAATCCCTGTAGGGTGAACAATGCCCACCCTGCTTAATAAGAAGGCTATCCAATTGAAATTGCACAAGTCAAAGTATAAATCTTGCCTGTAGACAAACTCCCATAACTCATGGAACTTATTTGGTTCTTTAAAACCCTCAACAAATACATTGCCTCCTACAAATGGCAATTCATTTTACTCTTTATCTGCCTGATATGCGACGCAGCATTTGATTCAGTCTTCCGAGCCAGCTTAAAATTTATCATCGATGCCGCCATCGTTCCCCAAAACTATAGTCTTCTGGTTCTAATCCTGTCATTGCTAGTCGTGGGAGCAATTCTATATGCCTGCATCGGTTTGCTAGGAATTTTCCTAGGAGCGCGTTTGGGCATTTTAATCACTAACAATATCCGATACTCTCTATTCGAGCATCTCCAACGCCTTTCAATGGAGTTTTTTGGACGGCGTTCAGCCGGGGATATTGTCAATTGTCTGATCGCCGATGTCCAAAAGGTGGAAAATGGTGTAATTACAATGGGGCTGACAGTTGTTGTTTTACAACTGTCTAACTTCCTATTTTCTATGGTTTTCCTCTTCCTCCTCAACTGGCAATTAGCCCTGCTCAGTTTAATCGGTTTAACTATCTGTACCATTGCTCCAGCAAAAATTGCCAGCCTTGCCACCGAAGTCGGCTATAAGTTGCTGCAAAAAGAAGGACAGATTGCCAGCGTTATCGAAGAGAATATCCTCTCGCAAACCGTTGTCAAGATATTCGGGCTGGAGAACCAAATGACTGAAGATTTTGCCACCGATTTGAATGACTTAAAACAGGTTTATGTCCGGGCAACCTTTCTCTCCTACTTAGTGCAGAAAGTCCCCATGATTGGTTTTGTCTTGACGCAGCTTATCGTTTTAAGTATCGGTGCTGTCATGACATACCAGAATATCATTTCCGTAGGCACCCTTGCCTCCTTTCAAGTTTTAATGCTAGGGTTGAATCTCAATATTCTTGGTTTAACTTCGTCAATACCGGCATTTATTGATGGAGTGGCAGGGCTGCAACGCATCAGCGATATCTTATCAGAAACTCCGGCGATTCAGGATGCACCAGGCGCGATTGATTTACCTCACTTTTTCAGCGATATTTACTTTGACGATGTTACCTTTAGCTACTCCCAAGATAGAGGAGGAGTGAAAAATCTATCCCTGAAGATTCGCCAAGGAGACTTTGTGGTATTTGTCGGTCAAAGTGGAGCAGGCAAAAGTACAATTGTCAACTTGCTAACGCGATTTTACGATCCAGATAAAGGACGCATTCTGTTTGATGGAATTGATTTACGTCATGCCACAGTACGCTCCCTCCGTTCTCAAATTGGACTGGTTTCTCAGGATGTAATTCTGTTTAATTGCTCGGTGCGAGACAACATCCGCATGGGCTATCTACAAGCCACTGACGAACAAGTCGAAGCCGCAGCCAAAGCCACCGAGATTCACGAATTTATTTTGTCCTTACCCCAAGGCTACGACACACCTGTTGGTGACAGGGGCGGACAGTTATCAGGGGGACAACGCCAAAGAATCGCCCTGGCGAGGGCGTTGGTGAGAAATCCAGCAATTCTAATTCTCGATGAAGCCACATCCGCCCTCGATCCCGCCACGGAAGCCAAAATCCTCACCACCATCGAGCGCATTACCAAAGAACGCACGGTGATTTTCATCACCCACCGCATGGCTAATGCGTTGCGTGCGGATGTCACGTATGTGATGGAAAACGGCAGATTGGTGGTGAGTGATTGACACGCAGATTTAACTTGTACTGAACATTTTGGAGTTAAAAATTATGACCGATACAAATGATTACAAATGGCTAATCCCCTCTTCTCAAAACCTTGGCTCGAAATCACTTGAAGAAGAGAAAGCTCTCTGGGATAACAACCACGAAGATTATACCAACACCGCTTTCAGCATTACCCAAGACCCCAAAATCTGCAAAAACTTAATCCGTCCAGAGCGTTCTCCCGGCTATGATATTCCCAACTCGCCTGACATCAAAGTCCTAATTCCCGGTTGCGGCTCGGAAATTTATCTTCAGAAGACTTTACTAGAATTTTGCCCCCAAATTGGACAAATCTACTGTACCGATTTTTCCAAAACAGCGATTGAAAAAGCACGAGCAGATTGGGGAAAAGCAGATGGAGATGCCCGACTCAACAACCAGCAAATCGTGTTTGAGGAAGTAGACTCCACGCGAATCATCGAACAAAAACCGGAGTGGAACGATAAATTTGATTACGTGCTCCTCGCAAATTCGGTAGTTTCCAGCGAGGATAAAACCAACCGCCAGATGATTCGGGAATTTGGTAAAGTTCTCAAGCCCAGTGGCAAGATATACGGATATTTTCCAACTACCTTATGCTTCTTAGAAATTGCCTATTTTAGTCGCAAACACGCTCACTGTGTTACAGAGGGATTTATCGATGTATACTGCAATAAAGTTTGGGACGCTGAGTGGCAAGATGCCCAGATTTATTACACTCCCTTGCGTTTGAATCGCATCTTTAAAGAAGCGGGATTAAAACAACTTTGTTTGGAGATGGAGTTTTTGGACTATGAGCCTTTTGTTTCGATGTTTAAAGCTCAGATCCAGCATGACGATCCGGATATTTTTCTCTGGCATCTTCTGGTTCGTTATGAAAAGTCCTAAACGCACTTGGGCGAAGCATTGAGGGAGATGCTTCGTTTCACTCAGCATGATACATAGGCTGTGGGTAATTAGGGACACTCCAAGAGCGTTTCGGAGTGTCAACTTAACATCAAATTTATTGTCGTCATACAAATTAGGTACGTAGTTGCGATGAAAGCGCTCTTTATAATATTAGGAAAGAGCGCTGAAGCGCAACTACGTACCTTTAATTAACCCTGTCTAGCCCCCCGGATAGTCGGGGGGGACAGGAGTTGTCTCAAAGTCCCCGCAACGATGCGGGGGATGCGAGGGGGATCTGGACTCAGGTAAAAACGAGATTTATCAAGGCTTTCAGGCTTAAGTTTTCACCAATAGGCACGGTACCGTCTTCCTACTGAAAAAAAACCGCCGACAAGACTGTCAGCGGTGAGTAGTTGTTGAGGTTAAACTCTAGAATATTGCAATTAACAGAGGTGAGAAGTACGATCGCGCTTTTGAAGAGATTTGAAGAGATATCCGCCTAGGCGGCAGCGCGATCGCAAATTCCCGCATTTCAAGCTATACCCTCCACCAATAAAGTAATCTTGTCAATTCCTACCACATAAACCAGTTCCCCGGGTTTAAAAGTTATGCCTTTATCGCACTTAGCGGGCCACCAACTACATTGAAAGCGGACGCGGCCGCATTCACCCGGTCGAATTTCTTCTGCAACGATTGCTTCTTCAAAATAGTCAAAAAACATGATTGCTACTCCTAAAAATTGGTTGGAATTGTTTTGAAGGCGAACAGTTTCCGAGGTATTTACCAATTAATAAACCATTCATCAATCTCCCAATCCCCAAATCCTCCAATCTAAAATCTAAAATCCAAAATCTAAAATCGGAAGATGCTTTGCAATTACCCTTCAACAATCAGAGTCACATTGTCAATGGCGATGACTCGAACCGCTTCTCCGGGTTTAAAAGTAATTTCTTGGTCAGATGTTGCAGGCCACCAACTGCTTTGGAAACGGACGCGACCAGATTCTCCCGGACGAATTTCTTCTTCGACGATCGCTTTTTGGTCTGGGGCGATATCTTTTGGCGCTAGATGAGTATGGACTGTTTCTGCATCGCCGACAGCGGGTTTTTCCTCACCGACCGCCGTCTCTTCTGCTACATCGGTGCTGGACTTTTCCGCACCGGAGACGGCTGATTTTGCTTGATTAACACTGCCTACTTTTTCCTCATCAGCGAAGGCTAAGATTCCTTCTTCTTCAATAAAGCTTGCTTCTTCGACATAGTTAGTAGACATGGTGGATGGCTCCTGAAGATAGGTTATGTTTGACTTTTGGATGCGAAAAGCTCGCGCTTTTTAAGTTTGATTAAATGGTCAGATTTCTTATCCCAACAATTGCAAGCGGGAAGTTAAATTCTGCCTTCTACAAACCGATACAAATCCTCAACTTGAGTCTGGCAGATCCCCTGATTTTAGACTGACTTTCAAACTCTCAGATTTAATGAGAGTGTAAATCTAAAATCTAAAATCTAAAATCTAAAATCAACTGACTACTCCCCACCTCAGAGTTTTCCCGAACTAAGCTTCAACTATTAGAGTAATGTTTTCAAGTCTCAGGACTCGAACCACAGCACCGGGTTTCAAAGTTATTTGTAGATCGTCGCACTTCGCAGGCCACCAACTGTTTTGGAAGCTGACGCGACCGGGCTGATTGGGTCGAATTTCTTCATCTACGATCGCTTTTTCCAAATAGCTAACAGTCATATTTTTGGCTCCCAATTTCAAATTTTTCGTAACCTTCAAAGGCGATAAACTTATAACCAGACTCGGTAAATCCTTAATTCCCAACTACGCTTCAACGATCAGAGTCACGTTCTCAAGTGCCAGGACACGAACCACAGCACCGGGTTTCAAAGTTATTTGTCGATCGCACTTCGCAGGCCACCAAGTGCTCTGGAATCGGACGCGACCGGACTCGCCTGGACGGATTTCTTCTTCTACGACGGCTTTTTTCAAATGGTTGAGACTCATAACTTTAGGACTCCTGAGTGCAGATTCGTCGGATTCTTGAGAGGTAAAAACTTGTAGGACTCGATTCACTGGCTCGATCGGCAGCTAGGCTGCCACAATCAGAGTAATGTTGTCAATTCCGATGACGCGAACCACGTCACCCGGTTGAAAAGTCATCTCTTGCTCGCATTTTGCAGGCCACCAACTGTTTTGGAAGCGCACGCGGCCGGACTCTTGAGGGCGAATTGCTTCATCGACGATCGCTTTTTCGGAATTGTCAAAAGTCATGATTGCTGGCTCCTGATTATAAGTTTGGCTGAAGTTTGAGATGCGAAAAACTGATTGCTCGACTCGTTACCAATTTCCAGGTAGAGGTCGCCCTCTTGCTGTCAACTGTCAACTGTCAACTGTCAACTGTCAAAGCTAGGCTGTGACAATCAGGGTAATGTTGTCAATTCCCACAACTCGAACCACATCCCCGGGGTGAAAAGTTATGTCTCGATCGCATTTTGCAGGCCACCAAGTGCTTTGAAAGCGCACCCGGCCGCATTCTTGAGGGCGAATTGCTTCATCGACGATCGCCTTTTCATCAGTGTTAATAGACATAGCTGCTGGCTCCTGAATGTAAGTTCGACTTGATTGGTGCGGATGTCAGAAGCTTGTCGGTCAACTTCCCCTCCACACTCAACAGTCTCGCAGGTCAACCATGGCTGTGTCAGTCGGCAAAAGTCCTTATAAGTCGGCTGTTTGAGCCCGTAAGCGAGTCGGAAAAAGTCTGTTAGAGTTGTTTGATAATAGGTAACGCTAAACCTGGTGACTCAATGGAAGCGGATCAAGCACTGGATTTTACTAACTCGTTACTTGTGGCTCGAAACCTGAAAACTCTCGACAACCTTGACAGCGCGATCTTTCGCGAAGCATGGATGGGGGTGCAAGGCAGGACGTACCAACAGGTTGCAGAGAGTGAAGGATATGGAGTAGGGACTGTTAAGGATGCTGCCTCTAATTTGTGGAAGCGCCTTTCAGCTTTGTTTGGAGAAGGTGAAAAAGTTAAAAGAGATAACCTGCAAGCGGTAATAGATCGATATTGGCGCAGCTACTCGAAACTAGAACCGCAGTCGGGGCAAATTGTTCCGCCCCGATCGTCCCTGGGGCTAGATTCGGACTTGGAAATCGAAAATCCGAACTTTTTGGGCAGGTTTGAGGCGATCGAGGATCTGAATACTCTGGTCGCCCAAGGCGCTAAAGTGATTGTGATCCAAAGTGCCGGCGGTATGGGCAAAACGACTTTAGCCAGACAGTACCTGAAATCTCAAGGGTTCGATCGCGTAATTGAACTGCTGATGGCAAAAGAGACAGAAAACCTCACAGCCTTAGAGAGTGCGATCGAAGAATGGCTCAAGCAAGACTTCCAAGAAGAACCAGGGCCAGACTTTGGTGTCACCCTCGGGCGGCTGAAGCGGCAACTTCAGACTCTCAAAGTCGGCGTATTGATTGACAATTTGGAAGCAGCCCTCGACGGACAAGGTAAATTTATTGAACCGCACCGGCTTTACGTCGAACTCTTGCGAGTTTTGGCTGACGCGGCGGTGCAGTCGGTAACGCTGATTACCAGTCGCGATCGACTTTGCGATTCTGACGTAACCGTCGAACACTACCTGCTTCCGGGATTGGACGTGGAAACTTGGCAGCAGTATTTTGGCGATCGCAACATCAAAATAGATCCTGTCGCACTCCAGGAAATGCACAAAGTTTACGGCGGTAATGCCAAAGCCATGGGCATTCTTTGGGGGACAATCCGAGAAGATTTTGACGGAGATATGGCAGCCTACTGGCTGGAAAACAGCGACGATCCGCTGGTGGAAACCGACTTAAAAAATTTAGTTACCAGTCAATTCAACCGCCTGCAAGAACTCGATCCCGAAGCCTATCAACTCCTTTGCCGCTTGGGCTGTTACCGCTATCAAGACGTGCCGACAGTCCCTAGTGATGCACTTTTGTGCCTGCTGTGGGACGTGCCCGAAGCCGGACGCAGACAAATCATTAAATCGCTGTTGCACCGATCGCTAGTCGAGTCCCAAAAAGGCGAATACTGGGTGCATCCAGCAATTCGGGAAGAAGCAGTCGATCGGCTTTCGCCCGCAGACTGGGACACCGCCAACCGCAAAGCAGCCGAGTTTTGGACGGATAGCGTCGAGATTATTGAAACCGTAGAAGATGCGCTGAAAGCTTTTGAAGCTTACTATCATTACGTGGCAATTAGCTGTTTCGAGCAGGCCGCTAGCGTCATCCTCAAAAAAATCAATATCCAGTTTGCCAAAGATTACAAACTCGGACGAGCTCTCTATAAACTAGGTTTCTTGCAGCCAATAATTTCAGCAACTACTCGCATCGTCAACAATGTGACTTCTGACTATTATTTGAGCGGTCTTTACAGTATTTTAGGCGTTTCTTACAGAATATTGGGCGACATCAATCAAGCCATAGAATGTCACCAAATATCCGAAAGAAAAGCCACTAAATGTCTGCAAAATATAGCAAAAAATAGCGAACCGGAAAACGGCCAAAAAGCTAATCTAGAATTTTGGAAACTTAACGCTGCAATCAATATAGGGTTTTGCAAAATAGAAATGCTGGAATTAGAACCAGCTCTGGAGATATTTGTCAAAATGAAAAATTCGCGGGAGGAAATCGGGATTATCGGGATTAACAGTTATTCGATCGAGGTCGGGTTAGCTTTTCTCAACTCCTGTGTGGGAGTCAAAAAAGCTGCCAAGGAACTCGCCGACAAACTATATGCCGATCGCGAAGAGAGCCAGTTAGTGGGTACGGGATACAAGTTAGTGTTTCTAGCCACCACCTATAAA
Organism: Microcoleus sp. PH2017_35_SFW_U_B; assembly: GCF_020737865.1. Taxonomy (NCBI): domain Bacteria; kingdom Bacillati; phylum Cyanobacteriota; class Cyanophyceae; order Oscillatoriales; family Microcoleaceae; genus Microcoleus; species Microcoleus sp. PH2017_35_SFW_U_B. The sequence continues at coordinate 8,382 of NZ_JAEQDE010000037.1, read as the reverse complement.
AACCTCGGAGATCCAGAAAAAGCTTTGAGCTTGTACAGTCAGGCGATCGCCCAGGCCGACGAAAACCTTTACAGCACCGTCAAAGCCAAAGCTCTTAGCGGTATAGCTGCCCTGTACCGAGAACGAGGAGAATTTGACCAAGCCATGCAGCACCATGCAGAAGCAATAGAAATACTCGATCTGCCCAGCGCTAAATTAGACCGAGCCGAAGCTTGCTATCAGCTCGCACTGACAGAACAAAAACTCGGCAACATCGAGAAAGCCCAAGAAAACTTCGATCGCGCCATTCAACTGTTCAGCGAAATGGACGCCAGCAAACAAGTAGAAAAAGTACAGTTTGCCGCTACCAAAAATCCCGAAAAAATCCCTAATTAACTGAGAAACAAAGGAAAAAAGATACAATAAAGTAAAGCACAACAATAAAATTTCTAGACATGAAACTAAAACGATTGGGACACGTAGCCGTCTGCGTGCAAGACATAGAGAAAGCTGCTGAGTTCTACAGCAAATTGGGAATGGAGTTAGTTTGGAAAGATGCAGACTGGGCTTATTTAAAAGCAGGAGATGATGGACTGGCGCTGTTGAGTCCGACTTACGACCAAGCAGGGCCGCATTTTGGGTTTGTATTTGACGATCGCACCGAAATGGAATCCGCCTACGAACAACTCAAAACTGAAGGTGTTTCCGTCACCCAGATTCACGAACACCGCGACGGTACAGCGTCTTTTTACGGCAGAGACCCCGACGGTAACGGTTTTGAGTACCTTTACGAGCCGACTTGACCGATTCTAGGACTTGCGGAGCGAGCTAAATCCGCGTAAGGTGCGCACTGCGCACCCTACAAGATTTGTGCACACTGCGCACCCTACAGATTTGTGCACACTGCGCACCTCGGCCAGTTGCAGACTGCCCGGAACCTCCGTACAACTCGCCGAATAAAGTGACGTACTGACACCAAATCTTCTAAAGTTACAGTGCAGGCTCAGCATCCAAAATATAGCAACCGCCACATGGCGTGAGGGCATAAATGACTGCCATGAATGGAGACGAGAACCCACAGCATAAACGGTTTGATTGCTGTCAACTGTCAACTGTCAACTGTCAACTGTCAACTGTCAACTGCTATATATCCACAACTTCCGAAAATCGGCTCGATAATCTAAAATCTAAAATCTAAAATCTAAAATCCTCATGTTCCAAAGAATACAAGTCAGAAACCGCTGGACATCGATCTTCAAACCCTGGGAAGAAGCAGATCCTTGGCTGTTTGCCGCTTGCATCAGCCTCACCATCTTCGGCGGAATCATGATCCGCAGCGTCGAAATCAACCAGGGCTCGATCGACTGGTGGCGGCACTGGGTAACTGGCGGAGTCGGTTTGTTCCTCGCCATCATCATTTCCCGCTGTCGCTACCAAATACTGATTGAGTGGAAATGGCCGATTTACATATTCATTAATTTGTCCCTGATTGCAGTGCGGTTTATTGGTACTACAGGGCTCGGTGCCCAGCGGTGGATCAATATCGGCGGCTTCTACCTGCAACCCTCAGAATTTGCCAAAGTAGGGATGATTATCACCTTAGCAGCCCTCCTGCACGAGAAGACTGTCCCTACGGTGCGCGATATGTTGAGAATGCTGGCGATTATGGCTGTGCCCTGGGGATTGATCTTTGCTGAACCAAATTTAGGTACTTCGCTGGTGTTTGGCGCGATCACAATGGGGATGTTTTACTGGGGAAATGTCAATCCCGGATGGTTAATATTGTTGTTCTCTCCTCTCTTCTCAGTTCTCCTCAATAACGTGTCCACACCGATTTGGGTAGCCTGGGTAGTCGTGGCGGGTATTATTGCTTGGCGAAGCCTACCTTGGCCTTGGCTGGGGACTTTCGGTGCTGTGTTGGTGAATGTGGTGTCGGGACACGTCGGACACGTATTTTGGGGCGTGCTGAAGGATTATCAAAAAATGCGCCTGACAGGGTTTTTGAACCCCGAGAAAGACCCTTTAGGCAGCGGATATCACTTGATTCAATCTCGGATTGCGATCGGGGCCGGGGAACTCAAAGGCAGAGGTTTGTTTCACGGAACCCAAACTCAGCTTAACTTTATTCCCGAACAGCATACGGACTTTATCTTTTCTGCGATCGGCGAAGAATTGGGCTTTATTGGCTGCATTGCAGTGCTGTTGGTGTTCTGGATCATTTGTTTCCGCTTGGTGACGATCGCACAAACTGCAAACGACAATTTTGGTTCCTTGCTGGCGATCGGCGTACTGTCAATGTTAATTTTTCAGGTATTCGTAAATATTGGGATGAACATCGGCTTAGCCCCGGTTACAGGAATTCCGCTACCTTTCCTTAGTTACGGGAATGCGTCGCTGCTGAGTAATTTTCTCGGATTGGGACTGGTGGAGGCGGTGGCGAACCAGCGACAACGCAAGAAGCGTTGGAATTAGCGGATTATATTTTTTGAGGACTGAAGTCCTCACTACAAACGGAATAATAGGTTTGTAGTGAGGACTTCAGTCCTGATATTTTTTGAGGACTGAAGTCCTCACTACGAACCTAATAAGGGTTATTTAACAAAAAAATTAGATATGAGCAGATTACTCGTTCATATTCTTGTAAGTAGCAACCGCCGAAGGCGAACTCCGGTTTAAATAACGGAATATCCAATACTTAAATACCGTATCCAAGATCACCGGAAACGTGGCAATAAACAGAAAGATAAACTGCCTATTTTCTGGCAGTCCCAAGTGCCTCGATAAACCTTCGAGAATTATTTCCCAACCGTGCGGCGAGTGGAATCCCACAAACACATCGGTAAACAAAATAATTACAAAAGCCTTTGCACTGTCGCTGAGTCCATAAACCACATCATCCATGAAAGATTTTAAAACCTCAATCTCTTTCTTGTTAGTGATGAGAATCGCGGCAAAGGCAATCACAGAAATCAAATCAGCAAAAATATTTTTAATGGCTCCACCGCTTTCTTTGCGATATTCCTCCGCTAATTCAAATGCTTTTTCAGCAATCTTCTTTTCCTTTTCCTCTGGAGCAAGTGGCGGCGCTATGCCAATTAACGTGTCAAATTTGAGGTGCTGCTCAAATGTTTCCAGTTCTTTTAAGGCTTCTTCTTCCAAGTCAACGTTTATGAATAAGGGAGCATTTTGCTTGACTCGAAAGTGGTCAACTACTGGCCCGACTACAAAGTTTTTGGAAATTTGATTTGTCAGCAGGGGAACCAAAATCAAAAGCAAAATAAATCTTAGAGAAATAACTGTTTTTACTTTAGAATTTCGGAAATTTCTAACTACGTCTTTTTCTGCTTCGGGATCTAACTCTTTAGTGATTCGATTCAAAGTTCCCAAAAGCGATCTGGGTAATAAATTCACCTCTTCAGAGCTAGTATCAACCTCCCCATGAGTTTGATTGAGATTAGCTAATCCTTTATTGGCGTCAAGTTGAGAACTGCTTGTAGATTTCACCTGCACGTTTACTGAACTGACAAGTGGGACGATCGCCGTTGATTTACTATTATTAATATACTTGTCAATGACTCCATCAATAAACTCTAGCTTCTCGAATACCAGGGACGATCGATCTTTATTCTCTAAACCCAATCCTTGTTGGTGGCGCGGGGCGCTGTTACCCGCCTGCGGTTTTGCCCCCACGCGATCGGGCAATTCCAAAAAAGAACGGCTAGCATTAAACTCAACCATTCTCGTTTGGATGACCTTGAGGTATTTTTGCAGTTCGGATTTAAAGTAAGACAGGGTGCTGTGTCCGTAATCGGACGATCGCTCGGAGATGCCTTGGCCGCCAAAATGCTCATCTTCGATCGCCTTAATTGCTAGCGCAGCATCATAGGCCTGTTCTAGTGCCCTTTCAGGCGTTTCTCTATACCACTGGTGAGCGCTGTAGAGATATTTTACAAACCTGTTCCACAGAGAAGTATTCATAGCTGGAGTCCATTAGTTAGTAGCAGATATTAGTCATCGAAAATTTGGGTAGAAACCCCGTCCTTCGCTTGACGGCTTTACAGGAAGTATGCGCTGGGGATAGTCCTAGCAATCTCACGGTATGGTAAAACTTCATTGACTTTATAGCCATTAATAGCCGTGTATAGTATAGTATAGTCAAAAAATACGGCAAAACTATGCAGCTCGTTGAAAAGCACATTATCGATCAAAACCACTGGCTATACAAGCAGCTAGATAATTTGTGCTTTCTTTCTAAGAATATTTTCAACTACGCTAACTATATAGTCCGACAAAAGTTTATTAGTTCGGGAGAATACCTCGATTATTACAAAATACAGAAAATATGTCAGGGAAAGACTGACTATCTAGCATTACCAGCCAAAGTATCTCAGCAAGTATTATTGAGATTGCATGAAAGCTGGAAATCTTTTTTTGCAGCTACCCAGGAATATAAGTTACATCCAGATAAATTCAAAGCCCGACCCAAAATACCCAGATACAAACACAAAATATTAGGCAGAAATGTCCTGACTTACACCGCTCAAGCTATCAGTCAAGAATGGCTCAAAAAAGGAATCATCAATCTGTCTTTGACTCAGATATTTCTAACGACTAAAGTCAGCCAAGTAAATCAAGTCAGAATCGTTCCAAAAACTTACCATTACTCGATAGAGGTAGTTTATGAACCCAAGGCTGTAACTGTTTCATCATCAGGTGTTGAAGGAATAGCAGGAATTGATATTGGTCTGAATAATTTAGCGACAATTACATCCAATCAAAACGGGTTTGTTCCGCTGATAATAAATGGCAAACCTCTCAAATCAATCAATGCCTACTATCACAAAAAAAAGGCTGTGTTGCAGTCAGACTTGAAGGGGGAGAGACAAACATCAATCAAAATTGAACAATTAACTCACAAGCGGAATGTAAAAGTAGATAATTACCTGCACAACGCTAGTCGATTCATCATCAATCATCTGGCAGCTAACCGAATCGGGACACTGGTGATTGGTAAAAACGAGAATTGGAAACAGGGAATAAATCTCGGAAAGCGGAACAATCAGAATTTCGCAGCAATACCTCATGCAAGGTTTATTGAAATGCTAACTTACAAAGCGCAGTTAGTAGGAATAGTTGTGAAAGTTATTGAAGAAAGTTACACTTCAAAGTGTTCTTTTTTAGATAATGAACCTTGTGTTAAGCATTCAGAGTACAAAGGTAAGCGAATTAAGCGAGGTTTGTTTCGTGCTGGTGATGGCAGACTGATCAATGCGGATGTGAATGGCAGCGCTAACATTGTCAAAAAAGCATTTCCCAACGATGAAGCTGAGGGAATACAGGGCGTAGTAGTACGTCCGGTAAGGGTCACACCTTACAAAATGGTTGCCCGAGGCAATTGTAATATTTGCCTAGAAAACCTGTAACTATGGTAACAAATTTAGATAAATTAGGAACCGTTTCCGCAGATTCTATTTGGATTGTAGGAGGCGCCCGCAGTGGCAAAACCGCTCGCTTAGTCGAGCAGTTCTGCCTGTGGAGCAAAACAGTCAAGCCTTTGCCCGCAAACGTTTCAAGCCGCGGGCGTTCCGGGCGCTGGCGGGCGGGACAAACAGCCCCAGCAATCTTAGTCTTAGCAGCTAATGGGGACAACCGGTTGGAATTGGCCGATCGCATCGCCATAGCTACCCAAGGAAAATATGCCTTTCACTCCACAACACCGTTCGGTTTTTTTGAGCAGGAAGTATTGCTATTTTGGCCGCTGCTGTTGCAGTCGCTAGATTTGAAGGCTCAATTTCCCCTGCGGCTGCAACCTGAAACAGAATTGGAACTTGCAGCCAGACTCTGGCGTCGCGAGTTAGACGAAGGGATTTTGCAACAAACAGGGGTAAGTCCAAATCGCATGGTGCGTCGAACTCTAGACTTATTACAACTTGCTGCTGTCAGCGGTACGCCCAGAGAAGAAATTCCCCACATTCTCCAACAGGGATTTGCCGCTGGTGACGGCTCGAATAGCCTGTGGACTAGCATGGGAGAGTTGCTCGAAAGGTGGCGGGAATGGTGCTTGACGCGGGGGCTGCTGACTTACGGGATTGTGTGCGAACTCTACTGGCGCTATTTGTTGCCAAATGTCACTTACCAGCAGCAGTTGGCTTCTAGATATCAAGCTGTCATCGCCGATGATGTTGACGATTATCCGGCCATCAGCGGTCATTTGTTCGATCGAATGCTCGACACAGGCGCAGCGGGGGCCTTTTCCTACAATCGGGATGGAGGAGTGCGTTTGGGTTTGGGGGCTGACACGGAATACCTCGCCCGACTCGAAAGCCGCTGCGGAAGCGTGGAAAATTTGGACGCAAAAGCCGGTTTATCCTCAGAGATTGGGGATTTAGCCGTAAGTTTGGCAGTGAATTCTGAGGGTTTTTATCCTTTAGGCTTGAGTTTACCAGGCTCGGTTCGATCGCTCGAAACCACTTCTCGGGCGCAACTGCTGCGAGAAACCGCCGAAATTATCGTGGATGCGGTGAAGTCAAAAGCCGTGGAAGCGCAGGAAATCGCCGTAGTTGCTCCTGGGATGGATGCGATCGCCCGTTACAGCTTAACGGAAATTCTCGCCCGAGATGGTATCGCGGCCGAATCCCTCAACGATCAGCGTCCCCTATCGACTACGCCAGAGATTCGAGCTTTGCTGACTTTGCTAGCGTTGGTTTATCCTGGACTAGGCCGTTTAGTCGATCGAGACGCCGTAGCCGAAATGCTAGTAATTTTAGGCAGCCAGAAACACCGGGAATTGCCGGAAACAGCAGAAGATAACCCCACTTTCAATCTAAAATCTAAAATCCAAAATCTAAAATCGATCGACCAAGTGAGAGCAGGTTTAATTGCCGATCACTGTTTTTGTCCCGATCTCGATCGACCTCAACTGCTGGAAATTACAGCCTTTCCCCGGTGGGACAGAGTGGGACACCGAGCAGCTTTGGCCTACGAGCAAATTGTAGAGTGGATCGAACAACAGCGATCGCAACAACAGGAGCGGCTGTTACCCAGTCCCATTGCGCTGATCGATCGAGCGATCCAGAAATTTCTCATCAACGACAGATATCTGCCGTTCGATCGGCTAGCAGCCCTCCGAGAGTTAATAGAAACCGCCGCCCACTACTGGGAAATACACGCCCGAATGCAGCGTGTAGAACCCACAAACGGTGGCGACTCAGAAACAATCGCCAGGTTCATCCAGTTGTTGCGCCAAGGAACCGTCACCGCCAACCCGTTTCCAGTCCGTTCCCAAGGCCCAGAAGCCCAAGCCGTCACCCTCGCCAACATCTTCCAGTACCGCAGCAGCCGCCGCGCCCACAAATGGCACTTTTGGCTGGATGCCGGTTCGCCCCTATGGCTGAGCGGCGGTGCGGCGACTTTGTTTGGTGCACCCTTATTTGTGCGATCGCAATTGGGGCGTCCCTGGGGAACCGAAGACGAAACGGCCGCCGACCAACAGCGACTGCGGCGAATTCTGGTAGATTTGTTAAGTCGTTGTTCCGTGCTTTACCTTTGCCACAGCGAACTAGCCGTCAACGGCCAAGAGCAAACCGGGCCGCTTCTGCCTCTAATTAACAGCTCTGTTTCTTGTCAACAGTCAGCTATCAGGCATTCGGGAACAAGCAGGAAAGAAAAATCATGAATGAAAGATTTTCATTTTTTCTCCCTCTGGATAGATACTCGGGCTTGACTCGCAGCATGACTTCTAGATTCGAGCGAAATTGGGCGAGATAAAAGTGTACCCAAAACAGGCATCAAAACGTGCAATCATTAATATTTTTAGCTCGAAAGATACCAGAGTTTAAAAATATCTATAGGCCTTGCAATTTTGATTTAGTATGCTATAAATGAGCGAGATTATAAGAAATACCCTGAAAACCCTGCGACAAAAGTCCAGGGATGAAAGGGCATTGCAGGATTTATCCTGCCAGTTAAATATTTACCAATTCTAGTAAAATAAATCAAGGAGGGTAAAAAAAGATGTACGCAGTACAAAGAGACCTGTGGCATTTAACAGGACTCGACAAAACCATTGTCGAGCAACTGTTGAGGTGGTCAAACAATCTGTTTAATGTCGGGACTTACGAAAGTCGGCAACGGTACTTTAAGGACAAAGGTACAATTAAATACCCAGATTTGTACAAAATTGCCAAAGGCAACGAGAATTACGGCTTACTCTACTCGCAAGTCGCGCAACAATCTTTAAAATCGGTCGCTGAATCCTTTAGCTCTTTCCGAACCCTACAAAAGTTAGCGAAGAAAGGAGACCTCAATCAAAAACCGAGGCTACCCAAGTACAGAACTAAAGGGGCGATGTACCAAGTTTCCTATCCTGGTCAAGCTTTAAAAATAGTGGGTAATCGGGTAAGG
>NZ_JAEQDE010000146.1:0-11237 GCF_020737865.1 Microcoleus sp. PH2017_35_SFW_U_B | reverse complement strand
GCCACAAGCTTGAGGGTCTAGAGGGATATTTGAATGTCCCACTGTCGCCCTTTTGGGTGGGCCCGAATCCCCGTCGCTTTAGCCCTGGGGAGGTTCAAAACCGCCAATCTTACAAAAAAAGCTCGCAGCCCCCAGACTAAAGTCTGGGGATGCAAGGGTATAGCAGCAAAATTGACAGAAATTCTAGTTAAAAACCACAATTGTGTACAGAAGGGCACACATCACCAACAATGGGTGGTGTCACAATTGCGGCTAATCCTACAATGCCATCCGTTTTTCAGCAGTTCCGCAGCACGCATTCCTGTTCGTGTCGGCGATCTCTGGAATAGGGCAAACCTAATTCAACCGGGCGCACAATGCCAAAATCAGTTAATAAACCATTAAAACACCATTCGCAATCTCTAAAAAGATTCCAGCAATCACACCGTTGCTTTACCGTATCACTAGCAGTTGAGCAGCAATGCCAACTGAACCTCCCTTGCCCTAGGCCCGGACTTCTGTAAACTGGGAAATAGTTTCACACATACTTGAGTCAGGTGCGACCTGTCTCACTCAAAAGATGAACTTGCCCGCTGTCCTAGCTTAGACTAACCCTTACACTTAAGCTTCTGTAAAGGTCTATGAATCCTCCTGCATCTTCCACAAATTACTCTTCTCTGGACAACGTGATAGATGTCACTCCTATCAGCAGTGAAAATAATCAACCCTACTCTACCCCTACGCCTTCTCCCTCTCCCGAACCCGTGGTTGCTCCTGCCCCTACCAGCAGCAGTGCAATTATCCCGCGCCAAGGAGTCACAAACATTCTTGCTCACCTAAATAAGGAAAGTTCCGTAGCAGCAGTTAAGGAAGTAGAAGAAAAACTTAAGGTTGTCAATCAAACCCTGGGAATGCTCGATAACATCCTGGAGAGCGAGGGATTTGACGCTATCCTCAACGATATGTTGCAGTCGATTACCCTCAAAACAGGGGAATTGCTCAATGCCGATCGCACTACGATATTTTTATTAGACGACGACAAAAATGAACTCTGGGCAAAAGTTGCCAAAGACGAAAATGGCAAAAGCATAGAAATCAGAGTTCCCGCCCACGTGGGCATCGCCGGAGAAGTAGCCACCGAGAAAAAAGTGGTTAACATCCCTTACGATTTTTACAACGATTCGCGATCGGCTAACGCCAAAAAAGTTGAAGAAAAAACGGGCTACCGCACTTATACAATGCTGGCAATGCCCCTGCTAAAGGAAGAAACAAACGAGTTAGTAGCAGTCGTTCAACTGATTAATAAACTAAAACCCGATCACCAAAATCACGCTAGTTTAGATCGACAAATCGACAGGGCTGGATTCACGGAAGAAGACGAACGAGTTTTCAATGAATTTGCTCCCTCAATTCGCCTAATTCTAGAATCCTCCAAATCTTTCTACGCAGCAACTCAGAGACAGCGGGCCGCCACGGCGCTGATGAATGCCGTAAACGCTCTTTCTAAGAGCAGTCTCGACTTAGAAGATACCCTCAAAAGGGTCATGGATCAGGCCAAAGAACTCATGAATGCCGATCGCAGCACCCTCTGGCTGATCGACGAAGATAAAGATGAACTGTGGACGAAACTTCCCAACAAAGAAGGCACACTTACAGAAATTCGCATACCCAGAACAGCCGGTTTTGCAGGAATCGTCGCCCAATCCAGCGAACACCTGCTGATTTCCTTTGACGTGTACGACGACCCCCGCGCCAAAACTTCGCGAGATACCGACCAAAAAACAGGCTACCGCACTTGCAGTATGCTGTGTATGCCAGTGTTTAACTCCGACAACAAATTGATTGGAGTTACGCAGTTAGTCAACAAAAAACGACAAGGAGAATTCCCGCCCTACAACCCGGCAGATTGGCCTCAGGCCCCCGAACAGTGGAAAGCGAGTTTCAATAAAAACGACCTGGACTTTATGCAGTCGTTTAACATCCAAGCAGGAGTGGCCCTGCAAAATGCCAAACTGTTTGCAGAAGTCAAACAGCAAGAACAAAGACAAAAAGATATGCTGCACGCCCTGACTAACGGCGTGATTTCTACAGATAAAAAAGGCAATATAGTTGCGACAAATCCCAGCGCCCAAAAATTACTCGGTGTCAGCGAGGCAGAATTAGCAGAAGGCCAATCTTTGCGCGAGTTAATTAAGTTAGAAAAAGGCGATTTTGCCAAGTGGTTCGATGCGTCTTTGTCTCCAGAAGACGATAACGATCGCCAGCAGTATTACCCCGATCAAGTTTTGCTCTCCTGTGAAGGAAAATCGCAGAGTATCAATCTCTCGATCAACTCAATGACCGATGCTACCGATCCCAACAAAGTCAACGGCGCGTTAGTCGTCATGGAAGATATTAGCAGCGCCAAGCAAGTCAAAAACTTGATGTACCGTTACATGACCCCAGAAGTAGCCGAAGCACTGTTAGCTTCAGGGGATACAGGATTGGGCGGCAAGCGCAAGGAAGTTTCGGTGCTGTTCTCAGATATTCGCAGCTATACCACACTTACGGAAAAATTGCAAGCTGAAGAAGTGGTGGTGATGCTCAACAAGTATTTTGAAGTGATGGTAGATGTCGTATTCGAGTACGGAGGCACTCTCGACAAATACATCGGCGACGCTCTGATGGCAGTTTTCGGCTCTCCGGCGCCCCTAGAAGATCATGCTTGGTGCGCGATGCAAACGGCAGTGAAAATGCGAGCAGAACTCGATAAATTCAATCTCGATCGTATAGCTAATGGTGAGTTGCCCATCAGTATTGGTATGGGCATACATTCCGATCAAGTTGTCAGTGGCAACATTGGCTCAAGTAAACGCATGGAATTGACTTCTATAGGAGATGGCGTCAACCTCGCCTCTCGCTTAGAAGGCGCCAGCAAGCAGTACGGAACTGACTTAATTATTAGTGACAATACCTACAAGCATTATCACGAGAGAGTCTACGTGCGGGAACTCGACTTCATTACCGTCAAAGGCAAAAGCGAACCAGTTATCATTTACGAACTCGTCGGCATCAAAGAAGGATACTCGCCCATTGGCAAGTCACTAACCGAAAAACAGCAACAAGTTGTAGAACATTATAATAAGGGTCGCGAACATTACAAGACGCCAGTCACTCACAGACTATCTGACAGTGAGGTGAAAAATATCTTAGATGATGTCGCCCAAATGCCGGAGACAGAAATCAAAAAACTTTCCTACAGTGTCGAGGAACAGTTGGAATACGAACTAAAGAAGTTGTTATATCAACTCAAAAAGCTGTCAGAGTACGATCCCAAAAATCTGTCTGAAGCAGATAAACTAATCGTGCTGTTGCAGCCAGAAATCCAACTGTTGAAATTGGAAGGTCTCAAAAACCTCTCGGAAGATGAAGCCAAAATGTTGCTGCAAGCCAAAATCAAGCAGCTATCAGCAGACGATATTCAATCGTTGCAAGAGGGCGAGGTTAAAAAACTGTTGGAAGCAGACATCTTAGAACCATCAAATCCTAAAATTAAAAGGCTGAAACCCGCACAGATCAGGCAGCTATTGCAGGCTAAAATTAAAATTAAAGCCTCCGAGACAGTGATAGAAATGTTAGAGGAGGAATTTGAAAATCTGGGACTCGATCGCGTGAAAAAACTCCTCAGCGAGTTTAAGAAAGTCTTAGAACCAAAAGCCAAGCAAGCTTTTAGAGACGCAGAACGCGAATTTAACCTTGTTCTGGACATTGAACCCAAAAACAAGGCAGCTAAACTGCACGTCGATCGCTGCGGGTTATATAAGCTCAGCCCTCCCGACGTACTAAACTGGGACGGCGTATGGAATCTCAAAGAAAAATAGCAGCGGTACCCGGTGCGGAGGGGGCGATCGCGATCGGGAGTGCACCTCCCCTCCAATCAATTAACCTTAATATCCTGTTGGGGCAATTTTAAATCAGCTCCAGCAGGTATGATTGTTAGATAACCGGACTTGGGATCGCTTGCCTCGCCACCGCCAGATACCCGCATTGTGCGGTGTTTGGCGACAACAAACACAGCACTTCTACCTTCAGAAGAGCTTCCAAAAAAAATTAGGACTTGCGCCAGCATTACCCAGTTTTTAAGAAAAATCTGGGGCAAAGGCGACCTAACATCCACTCAAAAACCGGGTTTTTTACCCCGCGCCCGTAAGTCTTAATAACTTTGGCGCCTCCTAAAAGCAGCTTGCTTTCAGCAGAAAGCTAACGTTCTAGTCTTAGATATAGAAAACTACTAGCATCAGTTATGGATAATTGGAATTCGCAATCGGGAGATATTGAGTCGGTAGATCAGGTTTACCAACTATTGCTAGAGATTGCCCGCAGCTCGCTGTCAGATATCCCCAGAATCCCCGAAAACATCACTCAAAAGTCTCTTCCCCTGCTCCAAAAATTACAAAGCATTCAGCAAAGACCACAGGGACAAGGGTTTAAATCTGATTGGTTTTCGGTAAACGATCTCGAATGGGTGGCTCAAGTCCGCCAACTGCTCGAAGAACTGACCCGCCAGTCTTTGTCGGAACGGCCCAAAATGCCAGAAAACATGGCGGGCAGAGCTTTGAGTCTCGCAGATAAGGCACAAAGCATCAAAGAAACCATAGAAAATGCAGCCTCCAGCCCAAAAGATGAAGATGATAACTCGTTTCAGTCTCCAGAGACGCTGCTGAATTTATTGCACCAGAGTTTAAAAACTCAGCGGGCCAAAAGCTACCAACCAGACGCTCCCGAATGGCACCAACTCATGACCATGCTAGATGTAGTGCAGTCAATTTACAAGCAAATTCAACGTTAAATTTAAGCTTGAATCAGGGGCATTTTTATGGTGTTTAAAGGCGCTGGTTCTTTGGCAAAAAAAAGTTTTTTGCCGTAGCAATGTCGGACAAGGCATCGTGCGGCGTTCGTACTCCAAAACAATCACTCTGAGCTCGCTAGGAGGAAACGGCATTGCCGTTTCCCTAGCCCGATCGATCCTAGGGAAACTGGACGTGCCGTTTCCTGAGTGTGGGTAATATTAATTGCGATACCACCAGGTTCGATCTAAATCGCTTAAACAAGTGCAGACAATTGCAGCTTGGCCAGCTAAGCTGGGTTCAATCGCTTCAGTGGCAGGTGAACATGAGCGGACAAAACATCGGGGATTTGTTAGGAGAAATATTAGAAAATCGGTATAAGTGCTCACGGCGACTAGGCAAGCAAGCCGGACGGCAAACATTACTCGCCCGCGACTTAAAAACCCAACAGCAAGTAGTAGTCAAACTCCTGTCATTCAGCAGCGATTTCAACTGGGAAGACTTGAAACTGTTCCAGCGAGAAGTCGAAACTTTAAAATCCCTATCCCATCCTGCAATTCCCCGATATCTCGACTCCTTTGAAATCGACACACCCAGCCGCAAAGGATTCGCCCTAGTTCAGACTTATATCGAAGCCAAATCCCTCCAAGAGTATCTCTCAGACGGCCGCACCTTCAGCGAAAATGAGGTCAAACAATTAGCCACAGCATTACTAGACATCCTCGGATACCTGCACCAGCGACAGCCGCCGGTGATTCACCGCGACATTAAACCCAGCAATATTTTGCTCAAAAATCGATCGGGCAATAGCGTCGGTGAAGTCTACCTAGTCGATTTTGGTGCTGTTCAAACCCTAGCCACGCAACAGGGAAAAACCGTCACCGTTGTCGGAACTTATGGTTATATGCCGCCCGAACAATTTGGCGGGAGAGCAGTTCCAGCTTCCGATTTGTACGGCTTGGGAGCAACATTAATCGCCTTAATTACCAAGCAGCATCCAGCCGATTTGCCACAGCAAGATTTGCGGATTGAATTCGAGCAATTCACGGAATTAAGTCCCGGTTTTAGCAATTGGCTGAAGTGGATGACGCATCCCAGTTTAGAACGCCGTCCCGCCTCAGTTCAGATTGCCAAAGAAGTTCTGGAAAAACCGCAGCAAATAGATAAATATTCCCGGCCAGTGAGACAGGGGAAAATTGTGAGTACCGACGAATTGTTCTGGAATGCGATCGAGGTCGGAATTTCGACAGGAACTAAAGCTATAGGAGCTTGTGCAGTAATAATTTTAAGCATCATTGCGATGGGGTTTTGGGAGCAAATTTTTATCGGAGGATTCTGGAGCGTTCTTTTCGCCTTGCCTCTGGCGTTAGCGAATGGAATAATCGCAGCAATTGTGACGTGCTTTTGGTTTTCCCCCCTAACTAATCCCAAACTTCACCGACAGGTTTTAAATGCAATTAGTATCGTGACATTTACCTCGGCGACCAGTATTTTCTTGTGGCCGATGATGGAGGATTGGAAGGATGAAGGGACGTGGAATATTATTAATGATGGAGAGCTTTCCATGTCTGAAATTAGCTTTATACTTGCAATATCGCTAATTGTAGGACTGTCAATGGGGACAGCTAGCAAGTCTATTGCCCGGTGGTATCAAAAAGCAAGCGGACTATAATCTAAAATTTACAGGAATTAGGCACTCTGACTTCTAGAAACCGGGTTTTTACGAAAATACGCGTTGTAACCGCCAGACTCGCTAAAAAAACCGATTTCTGAACCCCGACGCTCGCTTCAAATTAAAATAAAGGTCAACACGGTTAACTTAAGAGATGACAAGAGGGAAAACTCATGAAAAATAGATACTGTGATTGCTTCGTTCCTCGCAATGACCATCTTAAGTGAACCGTATTGAAATAAAGGTAATAAAACATGACTGGTAAAATATTAGCAGAAAGCTATGAAGTGCAGCGAATACTGGGAAAACAAACCGGTCGCCAAACGCTGCTGGCTCGCGATTTACAAACTCAAGAATTAGTTGTCATCAAACAGCTCTTCCTCGGTAGCGATTTTGAATGGCAAGACCTCAAGCTATTTGAAAGGGAAGCGGAAACTTTAAAAGCACTTTCTCACCCAGGAATTCCTCGGCACCTCGACTACCTGGAAATTGACGAACCAGACAGTAAAAGCTTTGCCTTGGTACAGACTTATGTAGAGGGAAGAACTTTAGAAGAACATTTGCGCTGCGGGCGTACTTTTAGCGAAAGTGAGGTGAAAGAATTAGCTAAATTGCTATTAGCAATTTTGATGTATTTGCACGAGCAAAATCCGCCTGTTATTCACCGCGATATTAAACCAAGCAATATCTTACTACACAGCAGATCCGGCCATAGTGTCGGACAAGTTTATTTAGTTGATTTCGGTTCGGTGCAGAACCAAGCTGCAAAGTTTGGCGGCACAATTACAGTAGTCGGAACTTATGGATATATGGCACCGGAACAATTTGGCGGGCGATCGGTTCCGGCTTCTGACTTGTACGGTTTAGGTGCAACTTTAATTTATTTGGTAACGGGTTTGCATCCCATGGAACTATCGCAGCAGGATTTGAAAATTCAATTTGCCGATCGCGCGAAGCACCTCAATCCTAATTTGATTCATTGGCTGGAGTGGATGACCGAACCGAGCTTGGAAAAACGGTTATCTTCGGCTGATAAAGCATTCCGATCGCTCGACGAAAATCCCTGTGCTATCAACAAAATCAAAAAAAATCCTCTTGTAGTGCAACCGCCAGAAAGCGATATTAAACTCACAAAAAATTCGGAGTTTATAGAAATTATAATTCCACCTAAGGAAGTCGATTTTAGTTTGATTGCCTGGTTCTCGGCTGCGGTTGCTGCAAATATCCTTTTAAGGATAGGTGGTTCCAATTACCTATCGGTAATCAATAATTTATTAAGGAATTCGTTGATTATGCTATCAGGAAGTTTACTAGCTGCTGTAGTAGTAACACTTCTCTCTGCATTATTTCGGGAATTGCGTGTTAGAATAGATCGGCATCAAATCTCCTATACCAGCAATCTTCTAGGGCTGAAATGGAATTATCCACGATCGATGTCCAGACAGGAGATTTGTCAATTGGAAATTAGGCAATACAATTCCAACATTTATCAGATGCTTATTCAAGCTGGCAAGCAAAAATATCAACTAGGAGAAAACCAGGGACTAAGTGAATCAGAAATCACATGGTTAGCAACAGAACTAAGCCAGTGGTTGGGATTGAAAATTAAAAAAACTTTGACAGAGGGGAAAAATAATATCTGGTTCTGAAAATATCTCGATCGCCCAAACAAACCATTCCCCTCTCAAACTGTGGGATGGGCGTCCCGCCCGTCCAATCTATTGTTCGTGGGATGTCCCGCCCGTCCGCTGTATCTTCTCGCACTCCCCCGCTTTGTATCCAGCTTTATGCAGCATCGATCCCGATCGCCCGTAAAATGCTATGAAAGGGATTTGGCAAGTAGCACTCATCCCCGATCATCTGTTAAGTTGGAGATATTATTGTGGACTTATCGCTAATTCCGGCACAGCCGAAACCAGGACTGCTTAACGTCCTGATCGAAATTACCGCCGGTAGCAAAAACAAATACGAGTTTGATAAAGAGATGCAAGCCTTTGCACTCGATCGCGTGCTCTATGCCTCAGTGCAATACCCTTGCGACTATGGCTTCATACCCAACACCTTAGCCGATGACGGTGACCCCCTCGACGGCATGGTGATGATGGACGAGCCCACATTTCCAGGGTGCATCATCGCGGCCCGTCCGATCGGAATGCTGGAAATGATCGACGGAGGCGACAGAGATGAAAAACTGCTGTGCGTTCCCGACAAAGACCCCCGTTACGCTCACTATAAGTCCCTCAAAGACGTAGCCCCACACCGCTTGGACGAAATAGCCGAATTTTTTAGAACCTACAAAAATTTGGAGAAAAAAGTGACCGAAATTCTGGGTTGGCAAGATGTCGATCTAGTAATGCCGTTAGTCGAAAAGTGCATCGCAGCCGATCGCAAATAGGTTCCAAGCGCCTGCATCCTCGACTGCAACCCGAGTAACAATTCAGGAAGCCGAACTTAATGCAACCGATCCGCGTCTAGGACGTGCAGTCGAGGAGGGGGTGGCTAGAATGTAAAATCATTGGTGAATCCCCAGTCACCGGAACGGAATTCCTCAAACCGCCACCCCCGGCACAATCTTGAAAAAAATCCTAGTCATAGAGTAAGATTAAGCGCAAATTCTCAGCAAGCGGGCGAATGCGTTCTACTTTTGAGGAAAATTTACCCGAACACTGACATCAACGCTATCTTAATCTCAGGACAGTTCCGCACGCCGGGCAGCCCACAGGGTGCAAAAATGGTCTCTAAAGCGTGATATCTGTTACAGCAACCGATCGCGCACGGGTTGAGGCTTCTAACAACCCAAGTGTTCGGTAAGTCTGATTTCCGGGTTTGGTACTCGGATAGTTTTCTATAAAGCGTTTTATAGTACGGATTGCTAAAAACTAAACACTAAAAACTAAACACTAAGATCTCAACTCCCAAGTTCCTGCGCCCAAACCTAAAAAAGATGCCAGATTCCGCACCCTCTCAAACCACTCCAGAGCCTTCCGATCAGAAAGCCAGTATGGAAAATAGTCCTTTGACCGAGTTTGTCGTTCAGTTTTGGGGCGTGCGGGGCAGCATCGCCACCCCCGGCAGCAAAACAATTCGCTACGGAGGTAATACCTCTTGCGTAGAAATGCGCTTGGGGAAAAAACGCCTGATTTTTGATGGTGGCACCGGTCTGCGAGTTCTGGGCCTCAACCTGCTGCGACAAATGCCGGTCGAAGCCCATATGTTTTTCAGCCACACTCACTGGGATCACATTCAAGGATTTCCATTCTTTACTCCTGCCTTTATCCCGGGGAACTGCTTTCACATTTACGGAGCGATCGCCCCCAACGGCACTACAATCAAACAGCGTCTTGCCGATCAAATGCACCACCCCAATTTTCCAGTCCCCATCCAGGTGATGCAGTCAGACCTCAAATTTAACGATTTGACCCCAGGGGATATTCTCGAACTCGACGATGTGAAAGTCGAAACGGCATTGCTCAATCACCCGAATACCGCGATCGGGTATCGAGTCACCTGGGAGGGACACACGGCCGTCTACTGCACCGATACAGAGCATTTTCCCGATCGGCTGGACGAAAATGTAGTACACCTAGCTCGCGACGCAGACGTGCTGATTTACGACGCCAACTACACCAACGAAGAGTATTACGACTTCAAAAACCCAAAAGTCGGCTGGGGACACTCAACTTGGCAAGCCGGAGTAGAAATAGCGAAAGCTGCGGGAGTCAAAAAGATCGTGATGTTTCACCACGATCCCGGTCACGACGACAATTTTCTCGATCGCGTCGAAGCAGACGTGCAGGCAGCATTCGCCAATAGCTGCTTGGCCCGCGAAGGCATGAGCATACCAGTAATCTAGAAAACCCATCCATGCGGGCTGGGAAAAAACTCCTCCAGACCGCAGAAATTAGCAGCCAGAACGCAGAAACAGAATGAATCACGAAACTCCCCCCAAGTATCGCTCTCGTGGCTTGCGGGGGCTTTACTCAACATTGCTGGTGTTGATAATTGTCTGCTGTACAGGAGGCGGATGGGTGGCAGCCCAGACTGCGAACTCCAACACTCCAGCGCGACTTGCTCAAGTGTCTGCTATTGAAGATAATGGCACTGTCGATCGCATCCCCGAACGCTACCAACTCGGACAGCAACTCTACCTAGAAAACTGCGCCACCTGTCACATCGGCTTACCCCCGCAAGTATTGCCAACAGAAACCTGGCGCCGCTTGTTGCAAGATTCCCAACACTACGGACAAACCTTGAAACTCCTAGTAGACCCGCCCCGGCTGCTAGTGTGGAACTACCTGCAAACTTTTTCCCGTCCCGAAGCCAAAGACGAAGAACTAGCTTACCGAGTCGCCACCTCTCGCTACTTCAAAGCTTTGCACCCCAGAGTCAAGCTGGCGCAACCAGCAAATATCAGCAGTTGCGTTACTTGTCACCCAGGTGTGTCTAAATACAATTTCCGCCAGCTTACCCCTGAGTGGGAAAATTCCCCGTAAGGAATCTTAAGTTCTTGATTGAGGAAAATCAGAATTCAAGTCTGAGCGATCGAACTACTGAAAAAGCAGGACTGAAGTCCTTACTACAAACCTTATAAAATCTGTTCGTAGTGAGGACTTTTGTTCTCGGAAAAAGCAGGACTGAAGTCCTCACTACAAACCTTGTAAAATCTGTGAGGACTTTAGTCCTCGGGGTGCATCTGGCGCAAGGAAGAGGGCGAAGCATGACCGCATATAAGTTATTAGTTATCATCTCCTATTGTCTGC
>NZ_JAEQDE010000017.1:0-1151 GCF_020737865.1 Microcoleus sp. PH2017_35_SFW_U_B | reverse complement strand
ACCAACGGTAGAATGCGGGTTCTGGGTTCCAGTATCTGTGAAATATTAACGGTAGAATGAGGCTTTGGGTCGCTGCTCAAAAAACAGTCCGGGGTATTGGAATAAGTGTAAAATAGTTAAAATCAATAAAAGCGTCAAAAAAAGTCGAGAAAAAGAGCCATGACCCCTGAAGAACTAGAGCGGTTGGAATCCTGTACGGCAGAAATTGCTAAAATTTTGTATAACAATACACCCCCAAGTGAACTGACCAGTCTGGAAAATATTGAAAAACATCTCAGGCAACAATGGCTTGAAAAAGTGGGGCCACAAATCGGTTTTTTTTTATCAAACAAGCAACAGGAACAGAACAAGGACGACCGCGCACAGTAAAAAGCTGTATTGGTGAACTAATAATTACTGAAAAACAGGCCCAAAAATTAGAGTTCAAGAAATCTACTCGATTATCTCCATTATTTGAAAAATGCTGTCTCCGTCAAATAGCTAATCTTTCCTACGAAAAAGCTGCCCGTGAAATGGAAGTTCAGACAGGAGTAAAGATAGGACACACTTGTTTACACAGATTGGTAGAAAAACAAGAATGGTCAGAACCTCATGCCAAAATAGAGGTGAAAGAAACAAGCATAGATGGAGGGAAAGTCCGTCTCAGAGGGAAGTTGGGCGAAGGCTCTCATTGGCAAGATTATAAGGCAGTGCGGTTACATGAAAGTTATTATGGGGCTTTTTATCAAGAGAATGAAGAGTTAATTAATTATATAAACCATCAGCCATTAGCCGATATATTAACTTGTTTGGGTGATGGACATGATGGGATATGGAATATTATGAGCCAGTTAAATCCTGGTAAGACCCGACGGGAAATTTTAGATTGGTATCATTTAATGGAAAATTTATATAAAGTGGGAGGGTCATTAAAATCTTTAGCCAAAGCCAAGGAATTTTTGTGGGCCGGAAGGGTCGAACCTACCCTAAATTTATTTAAAAATTGTCGCAGAAAAACCGCTAAAAACTTTTGCAAGTATCTAGGGCTTGCTGAATAAGCCTAAAACCCTTATCTCAAAAGACTTTGACTCGCGTTCGGCGTTGACAATGTGTTAGACTATGAGCTAAAATTAGTCAAAAGCCATGCACAGCAGCACTTTCGTTCATGTACC
>NZ_JAEQDE010000145.1:0-11463 GCF_020737865.1 Microcoleus sp. PH2017_35_SFW_U_B | reverse complement strand
CGTCACAAATACTGCAAAACTGTTCACCGCAATGATGGTTATATGTATGGGTTTTCCACTCTTGTCCGCTAAATCGATGATTAGAGGCGTACCGATCGATCTCCGACTTTTCCGATTATTGAAAAAACTGATTTATACCAGTTTCTAGAAGCTGCTTTCATTGATGAAGTTGCCGCAGAGATAGATTTTCGTCAATGGGTGCGACAGCAGATTCAAGGCTGATTATAGCACAATACGGTTCACTTAAGACTGATCCCCCCTAACCCCCCTTAAAAAAGGGGAGTAGGGGGTGGGACAAGAATGCTCTCAAAGTCAACCCCTACTCCCCTTCTTAAGGGGGATGCGAGGGGGATCTCCGGCACATAAATAGTGTTAAGTGAACCGTATTGGATATAGCAAAGTGCGATCGCCCAAAAACTATAACTGCTTTTTTGCAAAAAACGATCGCCCTTTTTGGAGAAAGCGATCGCCTCGATGTCAACTATTAGTTAGCAAATCTTATCAATTACCGATCAAGCTGCGGCTGCTGCTTCTTCTGCTTCTTCTTCAGGGCTGGCTTTAGTTCCCAACACGGTAACAACCACCTGAGTTGGGTCGCCGAGAGCTTCTGCTCCCGCAGGTAAAACTAATTCGTGAATGTGCAGCGCATCCCCTACCTTCAAATTAGAAATATCTACTTCAATTGCATCAGGAATGCTATCAGGTTTGCACTTAACTGCGATTTGCGTCAGCACAGTTTCCAACATACCACCTTCTAACTTGACGCCGACAGATTCGCCGACAAAATGCAGAGATACTTCAACTTCCAGGCTGTCTTGAGTTGCTACGGAGAAAAAGCTCAGGTGGTAAGGAAAACCTTTCCAAGGATGGACTTGAACTTCTCTGAGCAATGTTTTTCCGCTCCAAGAGAGTTCGGGAATGCTGAGATCAATTAGGGTGTTGTTGACTGCGTGTTTTTTGAGCAGGGTTTCAACTGTTTTAGCTTTGACGGTAATGGAAATGGATTCAGAGCCTTTGTGTCCGTAAAGGACGGCGGGAATCAATCCGGAGCGGCGGAGGGCGTTAGGTTTGCTGCCTTCTGCCCGCTTTTGACATTCTACTGCGATTTCCATTTTATGACTTTCTGTTGATTGTTTTCACATTTTACCAGAATTGTGGTAGTGCGATCGCGTTCAATTAAATTCGCTGAAGGTATTGATAATTTTCGTTTTCCACACACTTCAGCAATTCGAGCATTTTTCTCAAACGGTACGTTCCTGATTGATACTCTTCTTTTGAAGGGGAATCACCAAGCTTAGTCAGAACTAAATCGCTTTCACTGATGATTGCTTCGCTGAAAATTTTCTTGAACTACTGGCGAATCTCCTGATTTAATTCAACTAGAGGCAGAATTACATTTTCTTCATCTAAGTGAATTTCGGTATCGATTGATGCGCCACCTATTTTGGAAAAATCAGACTTTGCCAACCATTCGTAAGTATTTGCTGTGATTCTTACACTATCAGACGGTTCACCATTGGCTGAATAAAAACTGATGTCAAACATTGGGATTGCTCCTCCCACTAAACATCTGAAAACTCGTTATTATGATAGGGCGATCGAACTAACTTAATTAAAGGACTCGTTGAAGATATTGATAATCTTCGTTTTCAACACATTTTAGCAAGTCTAGCAATTTCCTCAAACGGTAGGTTGCTGATTGATACTCTTCTTTGAGAGGAGAATCTCCCAGCTTGGTGAGGACGGTATCGCTTTCGCAGATAATTGCATCGCGGAAAAAACTTCTGAGCTTCTGGCGAATATCTCGATCTAACTCAACTAAAGGTAGTTTCTCCTCTTCTTCATCTATCAAAATATTTCTGGGAACAGATTTGCCAATTTTGGAAAATTCTGATTTTGCCAACCACTCGTAAACGTCTTCAGACATTTCGATATAGTGCGGCGGTCGATCAGTTTTGAAGGTATAAAAAATAAGATCTAACATTAGCTTTCCTCTTGACCTTCCTGATTCAATAACTTACTTTCTGGAAAATTTTCTACCCAAGCTATATCTGCTCGATCGAATACAGTTTTAGCAGGTTTAGTAATTCCTCCTGTGGTAATAACTCCAATCACAGTTCCTTTTTGACATATTTCCTTAGCTTTGGTTGAATCTATTTTCTTGGTTTTCCAGGCTTTAATTTCAATATGCGGTTCATTCATTATTGTTTATATTTTTTTGATAAATTAACTATTGAATTCTACCTGCAAATTACGGAGTAGCTGTTTAATTCGCGGAACATCTTGCTGGTTGACTATCAAAATATCACCTTTGGGATTGTTTCCGGTTGTTCTTTTGGCTTCTATTCCTTCTTTGCTCAACTCCATTATAAGCCATCCAATCATGTCCCTGTGAACTTCTAGCCGTGCTATCTGTTCATCCTCGTCAGTCATTTACTTGACTCCCTGTAAATAATACCAATTCTCGCCTCGTCTTGCAACAATCATGAGTGTTGGGCTAGCGTGGAACGGAGGGTTGTTTCCTGAAAGACTGTATGCAGCGGTGCGTCGCTGCGAGATTGTGGCTCTTTTTTGGGATTTTTGATGGCGACGCACTCTACAGCTACTGTTGCATGAGTTTTATGATTGTGCTACTACAGCCGTGCCATCAACCGACAATAATCCCCGCTTCGGCCCGTGAATCGGGTCTTCGACAATAATAGTTTGGTCGCGACTGGCTCCGAGAGATACAATGGCGATCGGCACTTCCATCAAATCTGCCAAAAACTTTAGATAATCCAAGGCTTGCGATGGCAAATCTTCCAAATTGCGGCACTCTTCCGTGGACTGTTTCCAACCGGGAAGGGTTTCGTAAATCGGTTTACAGCGAGCAAATATCCGCGAACTTTTCGGGAAATCAATGCAGCGTTCCCCGTCAATTTCGTAAGCAACGCAAACCTTGATTTCTTCTAATTCATCCAAAACATCTAGTTTGGTAACAGCGAGACAATCAAGGCCGTTGATGCGGACTGCGTAGCGGCCGATTACGGCGTCGAACCAGCCGCAGCGCCGTTTGCGGCCGGTTGTGGTGCCGAATTCTGCACCTCTCTCGCCCAAAACTGCACCAATTCCATCGACCATTTCGGTAGGGAATGGGCCTTCTCCGACGCGGGTTGTATAGGCTTTTGCTACGCCAATTACTCGATCGATCGCTGTGGGGCCAACTCCGGTTCCTACACAAGCGCCGCCAGCGATGGGATTGCTGGAAGTAACGTAAGGATAAGTGCCGTGATCTAAGTCTAATAAAGTGCCTTGGGCGCCTTCAAATAGAATATTTTTCCGCTTGTGAAGTCCCTCATAAATCTTTAGGGAACTGTCTACTACGTGCGGCCGCAAACGATCGGCATAAACTCGATATTCATCAATTACCTCTTGCGGATTTAGAGGCGGCAAATTGTAGAGTTTTTCCAGAATGACGTTTTTATGCTCGATCGTCCATTCCAGTTGTTCTTGCAAACCTTCCAAGTCCATTAAATCGAGCATCCGAATGCCAGTGCGTTCGGATTTGTCGGCGTAAGTCGGGCCGATACCGCGTCCCGTCGTGCCGATTTTATAATTTCCGCGCTGCTCTTCCGATGCTACATCAATTAATCGGTGATAGGGCATCGTGACGTGAGCAGTCTGTGAAATCATCAGCGAGGCAGTCGAAATATTCAGTTTTTCTAACTGATCTAATTCTGCTATTAAAACTTTAGGGTCGATTACCGTGCCGCAGCCGATGATACACTCTGTCTCAGGGTAGAGAATCCCGGACGGAATTAAGTGCAGCTTGAAAGTTTGACCGTTGACTACTACCGTGTGACCGGCGTTGACGCCCCCTTGGTAGCGGACAACGATATCTGCGGATTTGCTGAGCAAATCGGTAATTTTGCCTTTTCCTTCATCGCCCCACTGGGCGCCGATCACAACTACGTTAGCCAAGGGTTTCTCGCGTTCAGTTCAGGTTGACACAAACTCCGATTATGTACGAATGCGTCCCGGATGTCAAATTAATTTTTGTTACAATTTAGAGAAGTGAGGCTGTATTGGTCTCAAGAAAAGACTACCAGGACGATCCGGGGAGAGGGGGAGAGGGGGAGAGGGGGAGAATGGGAGAGGGGGAGAATTGGAGAATGGGAGAGAATTTGATGAGTTTTTATGGGAATCCAATGGGTAGCTTAAATGGGGAACAGTTTACCTGCTGGAGGTTGTTGGCTAGTATTTGGGAAAACCAGGTTTCTGGCCACTGATGTGTCTAGGACTAAATTACAAATTCTTAAATTCCTTAAATTCCTTAAATTCCTTAAATTCCTTCAATTCCTTCAATCCTTCAATTCCTTCAATCCTTCAATTCTTTCAATCTAAAATCTAAAATCTAAAATCTAAAATCGCATGACTTTACACGCTGAGTTGCACCGACATCTAGGTGGTTCTGTGGTTCCTCGAATTTTGTGGCGGTATTTCGATCGCCATAATGCCGAAATGGTCGATCGCTTTCAACAATATTCCGCATTTGAGGAGTTTTACACTCGCCCGCGCAATACTCTCGACGAGTATTTGGAACTGCACACGCTGGTGGAAAGCGTGCAAACTGTTGAGACTTTGCCTTATTTCATCTATCGGTTGATGCGGGGCGCTTACGTGTTTGAAAATCTGGCTTATTTGGAGTTGCGCTATACGCCTTATCTGCGGACTCCTGAGCATTTGGATCAGTCAAAACGCATTGATTTGATGGCAGAAATTGTCCAAGTTGTGGGTAAGGCAAGTCAAATTAGTGATTGTCCGATTGTTACTAGCCAAATTTTGTGTATGCACTCGCGCTTACCCTATGAGGTGAATCGGGCGATCGTAGATTTGGCTGCACAAATGGGAGAATATGTTTGTGCGATCGATCTTGCGGGCGGTGATGCTGCTATTGGCGATCGCCTGGATGAGTTTGTGGGATTGTACCAGTACGCAAGGTCGATCGGCATTAAAACCACCGGACATCTCTACGAAACAAGCTCTGGCTGCTATCCCGAACTTTTGCCTTATCTGATGCGGATCGGTCACGGGATTCAAATTCCGTTAAAATATCCCGAACTGCTGCCAGAGGTGGCGCGTAGGGGTCAATGCTTGGAAGTTTGCCCGACTACCTATCTGAAAACGGGAACCTTGCAGGATATGCGGGAATTGAAGGTTGTGTTCGATCGATGTTTTGAAGCTGGTGTCGATATTGCCATTTGCACCGACAATGCGGGATTGCACAACGTGCGGCTGCCTTTTGAGTACGAGAATTTGTTGACTTTGGATATCATTGATTTTCGGCAGTTACAAGCGTGTCAAGATGCTGCTTTCCGTCATGCTTTTGCGTGGCCCTACGGCGAAAGGCCCGTGAAGATGCTGACTGGTTTGTTGCAGCATGAGTCGGTTGGTGCGATCGTGAATTAAGATGAGACGGCGGTTGAAACCGCGTCTACACAAAGGAAGTCCGCCTCCGCGGACTGAAGAAAATAAGGTAATTTCAACCGCCGTTTCATCTTTAACCCGCGAAGGCGGGTTTTGTTTGTATAGATGCGGTTTCAACCGCCGTTTGATCTGAACCGTATTGAGTTATATTTGGGAAACAGAAACATCAATAAAAAAGGATAAAAAACATGACAAATATGGACGCTTACTGGATGCCATTCACTGCCAACCGACAGTTTAAAGCGAATCCGCGAATGTTAGTTTCGGCAAAAGATATGCACTTTACCAGCGATGATAACCGCTCAATTCTCGATGGTACTGCGGGGCTGTGGTGCGTGAATGCTGGCCACGCCCGCGAGACAATTGCTGAAGCAGTTAAACAACAAGTTTTAAACTTAGATTATGCGCCACCTTTTCAGATGGGACATCCGGCTGCTTTTGAATTAGCGGAACGTTTGGTAAAGCTGATTCCAGGCAATTTTGATCGCGTTTTCTTTACTAATTCTGGTTCGGAATCGGTGGAGACTGCGTTAAAAATTGCGATCGCGTATCATCGAGTTAGAGGTGAGGGAACTCGCCAAAGATTGATTGGTAGGGCACGCGGTTATCACGGTGTTGGTTTTGGGGGAATTTCTGTCGGCGGTATTGGCCCAAATCGCAAGTTTTTCGGCAGTTTGCTCACGGGAGTCGATCATTTACCTCACACTCACAATTTAGAACACAATGCTTTTAGCCGCAAACAACCGGAATGGGGAGCGCATTTGGCGGATGAATTAGAAGGGATTGTGGCTTTGCACGATGCGTCGAATATTGCGGCGGTAATTGTGGAACCGGTGGCTGGTTCTACAGGGGTTTTGATTCCGCCGAAGGGTTATTTGGAAAGGCTTAGAGCGATTTGCGACAAGTACGGAATTCTGCTGATTTTTGATGAGGTAATTACTGGATTCGGGCGTTTGGGTGCGAGTTTTGCTACTGAATATTTTGGGGTGGTTCCCGATATTGTGGCGACGGCGAAGGGGATAACTAACGGTACTGTGCCGATGGGGGCGGTGTTTGTGCGGGAAGGCATTTATGATGCTTTTATGAATGCTGCTGAAAATGCGATCGAGCTTTTTCACGGTTATACTTATTCGGGGCATCCGGTGGCTTGTGCGGCTGCTTTGGCGACGCTGGATATTTATGAGGAAGAACGGTTATTTGAACGGGCTGATAAGATTGCTGGTTATTGGGAAGATGCAGTGCATTCTTTCAAAGGAGTTCGCCATGTGATTGATGTCCGCAATTTGGGACTTGTGGCGGGGATTGAGTTGGAATCTATTGCTGGGAAGCCGGGGAAACGGGCTTTTGATTGTTTTACAAAGTGCTTTGAAAATGGGTTGTTGATTCGCACGACTGGTGATATAATTGCTTTGTCGCCGCCGTTGATTATTGAGAAGGAACATATCGATCGCATTGTGGAAATTTTGACTGGGGTTTTGCAAGGGATGGAATAGGATTAAACTAAAATCTCAGAAACCGGGTTTTTGCCCAAATCACCGACTGTAATCAACTATTCTCGAAAAAACCCGGTTTCTCGCCACCCCGCACATCCCAATTTTATGATAAAATGCTATCAACATAAGTATTCGGAGATAAACCGATGCAACTAGAAGACTATTTTGAGTTTCTCGACCCCGATGACATCCGCATCAAAGGACATCGGATCGGCATCGATGACGTGATTAAATATTACTTGGATGGATATTCTCCCGACCAAATTCTGGTGGAATTACCCACTCTGAATTTAGAGAAGATTTACGCGACGCTAACCTATTATCTGCAAAATCGCAGACAGATGGATGCTTATATGTTGCGGCTGGCGAAGTGGCGGGAAGAACGCTATCAGGAATGGTTGGCTAAGGAACCTTCTGATGTAGTAAAACGTTTGAGAGCAATCAAAGCACAACGAGAACAGGAGTTAATTCTACTAAAGTGAAAATTCGTTTTTTACTCGATGAAAATTTGCCGCCTAAGCTCAAAAGTGCTGTTTTGCACCTCCAGCCGGAGATAGATATTTTGCGGGTGGGGGACGCAAATGCACCAACATTAGGAACCCTCGATCCAGAAATCATCAGCTATTTGGAGTCATCACAAAGGCTATTGGTAACGGATAACCGCAAAAGTATTCCCGGACATTTGACAGAATATTGGGCGACGGGAGGACAAATTTGGGGACTTTTTTGGGTGCGTCCAAGTGCGAGTTTAGGCAGATGGGCAGAAGAAATTGTGATGGTTTGGGAGACTTCTGAGGCTGAAGAATGGATTGATAAGTTGGATTGGATACCATTATAAAAGATTGTTGAAAAAGTGCGTGAAGCGTAGCTATCCCGTAGGGAATCGACCAAAACCCAAAATCTCAGAAACCGGGTTTTTGGCAATATCTCCGACTGTAACAAAGGATTCTCGGAAAAACCCGGTTTCTCGCCACCCCACACATCCAGGACTACGACATAAACCAAAGAAACCGGGTTTTTCGCAGTTTTTAGGCGGTGTATCAATATTCTCGGAAAAAACCCGGTTTTTCGCCACACCCAAAATCTCAGAAACCGGGTTTTTGTCCAAATCACCGACTGTAATCAAAAATTCTGGAAAAAACCCGGTTTCTCGCCACCCCACAAATCCCAGCGAAAAAAACTTGCCATTGCCCGCCCCAAACAGATGAGTTTCACCGATAATTAATATAGCGAACTATGCCAAATCCCAAATCGCCATGAACTCAGAACGCCAACAAGCCTATCTCAACCTGATAAATCAACTGCTAAATAGTCCCAGTGGCGAAGAAGCGGAGGTATTGAAAACTCACCCGGAATTGCTGGATGATGGCTTGGTGGCGGCCATGCTAGAAGAGGCGAATAATCTGAGAGAACAAGGTAAATTAAACTATGCTTAATCGGTTGAGAAATATTATACGGCGACTGCGTAAGGTGGATGGCGACTTTTCAGCAGGATACAGACTGTTTAAACAAGGACATCAGCAGCATAAACTCAGTCAATTTCGAGAAGCTTTGCAGTCTTGGGAACAGGCATTAGCTATCTATCGGGAAATCGGATATCGCAAAGGAGAAGCTTCTTGCCTCGGCAATTTGGGTACTGTTTACTATTCCCTAGGGCAATGCGACAAGGCGATCGAATTTCACGAACAGTCTTTAGTGATTTCACGGGAAATACGCGATCGCGATGCAGTTTCTGCATCCCTCAACGGTTTGGGCTTAGCTTACAATTTCCTAGGGCAATACGACAAGGCGATCGAATTTCACGAACAGTCTTTAGTGATTTCACGGGAAATACGCGATCGTCAAGGAGAAGCTATTTCCCTGAACAATCTGGGCTTAGTTTACGATTACGTAGCGCAATACCACAGGGCGATCGAATTTTACGAACAGTCTTTAGTGATTTCACGGAAAATTGGAAATCGCAAAGGAGAACCAGGCTCCCTCAATGGTTTGGGCGATACTTACAGAGCCCTAGGGCAATACCACAGGGCGATCAAATTTTACGAACAGTCTTTAGTGATTTCACGGAAAATTGGAAATCGCCAAAAAGAAGCTGCATCCCTCGGTAGTTTGGGTACTGTTTACAATTCCCTAGAGCAATACGACAAGGCGATCGAATTTCACGAACAATCTTTAGTGATTTCACGGGAAATACGCGATCGCGGTGGAGAAGCTGCATCCCTCGGTAGTTTGGGTACTGTTTACAATTCCCTAGAGCAATACGACAAGGCGATCGAATTTCACGAACAATCTTTAATGATTTCACAGGAAATTGGAAATACCGAGTCAGAATCAATTGTACTCAACAACTTGGGACTTACTTTGCTAGTAACCAACCAACTTGCAGAAGCTGAAACAGCACTTCGCACCTCGATCATAATTCGAGAAACTCTGCGTTATGAGTTAGTAAATAACGACCATAAAACCTCAATATTTGAAACCCAAGTATCTGCCTATCACCTGCTGCAAAAAGTCCTAGTCGCCCAAACTAAATTCGATGAAGCCTTAGAAATATCAGAAATGTCCCGCACCCGTACCTTCGTCGAACTATTGCAACAAACCCTATTAAAAAATGATGTCCCAGCCACTAACCAAACAAATAAATTATCCATCCCCAAAATCCAACAAATCGCCCGCGACAGAAACTCCACAATAGTTGAATATTCGATTTTTCCTCCAGAAGACATCATGTACATCTACATCTGGGTAATCCAACCAAACGGCAACATCACCCATCGCGCCGCCAATCTCGAACCCCTCAACCAACAAAACCAAACCCTCAAACAAATCATCCTCAAAACCCGCGTCTCCATAGGCACCGAAGAAACCGACGACGCAGGCAACAAAATTAAACTAGAATCCCAGTACAAACGAGACGAAACAGGCCGCTTTCCCCTACTGCAACTCCTCCATCAAATCCTGATCGAACCAATCATCGACTTACTCCCCACCGATGCCAATTCCCCCATCATCTTCATCCCCCACTATGACTTATTTTTAGTTCCCTTCGCCGCCTTGCAAGATAGCAACAACCGCTACCTAATCGAACATCACACCATCCTCACCAGCCCATCCATCCAAGTATTAGAAATCACCCGCGAACATCACAACCGAGTCCGAGGATTGAGACAAGCCGCCCTAATTGTCGGTGATCCAACTATCGCCACCAAATTCAACGAAAACCCCTACAAACTCCGCCAAATCCCCAGGGCAAAAGAAGCCGCCGAAGCCATCGCTGCAACTTTAGGAACCCAAGCAATTAGCGGAGACAATGCCACAAAAGTCGCCATTTTAGACAGGATGCTAAACACGCGCATCGTCCATTTATCCGCCCACGGACTCCTCGACGATTTCCAAAGTTCCGGCATTCCCGGCGCGATAATTTTAGCACCATCAGGAGATGACGACGGCGCAATTCATGCTGTGGATATCCTGCAATTAAAACTCGATTCCGAACTCGTAGTATTGAGCGCGTGCAGCACCGGCCGCGGTAAAATCACTGGAGATGGAGTCATCGGATTGTCGCGCTGCTTCATCCTCGCCGGAGTCCCCAGCATCATCGTTTCCCTGTGGAATATGGGAGTGATTTCAGCCAAGTTGCTAATGACGGAATTCTACCAAAATTTAGCACGGGGCGACAATCGAGCAGCGGCCTTGCGGTGTGCTATGCTAACCACAAAAGCTAGATTTCCGAGTCCGATAGCTTGGGCTGCATTTACGCTAATTGGCGAAACCGAAACTTTACCGCTGTCAACTGAAAAAACAGATTTAAGGAGATTAGTCATGTCACTTCCCGATGATGCGAAACCTGAAGAAATTGTGGCGGCTTTTAGTAAGTTATTGAAAATATCGGAACCGCAATTTGTGGCAGAATTAGCAGCGATTGATATTGGTGCGATGGATAATGTGAATGCGATCGCTGAAAGAATCAAGGATTGGTGCGAAAGTCGGCCTCAAATTGAAGAGAATTTAGAGAATGAAATTTATCAAGCGGGTGCGGGCGGGACGGATAGTGATGCGCCGGAGGAAGTGGTGAGGGAGTTTTATGAGACGTTGAAGGAAAATAAGATTCGATTGGGTTTGTCTAGGGATTCTGTGGCGGTTGAGGGCCCGGCCCCGGCGGTGGGTGAAGAAGGCCCCGGCGGTTGAAACCGCGGCTACACAAACGATGTCCGCCTCCGCGGACGAAGAGGGAAGAGGGTCTTCGGCGGTGGTGAGGGCCCCGGCGGTTGAAACCGCGGCTACACAAACGATGTCCGCCTCCGCGGACGAAGATGGTATTCGGAGATGAGAAATCATTGTGTAGAATCTTCAACCCGCGGAGGCGGGTTTTGTTTGTGTAGACGCGGTTTCAACCGCCGGGTAATTAGGGCTTGCTGAAAAATCAATCACATATTGCGTGGCATAGGTTTAGATGGCGCGAGGGAGAAAAAAGTGCAAGATAAACAGGTAATATAGATCAAAA
>NZ_JAEQDE010000016.1:0-1167 GCF_020737865.1 Microcoleus sp. PH2017_35_SFW_U_B | reverse complement strand
GGGAGCATCCCACTTTTGCAATCAGTATAAATACTCAGACAATTGTCTGTCTGACTAAGTTGATGGCATAATAGAAAGCAAATAAATTACCATAATCCAAGTTAGTATGACCCCAGAAGAACAGCAGAAGATCAAAATAAATCTCCAAGAAATAGCAGAGATCCTTTATAAAAATACCTCAGTAAACAATCTACAAAGCTTTGAATCCGTAGAACTGAGTGTGAGGGAACATTTAATTGAGACAGTAGCACCAGAAATCAGCGGTTTTTTTTTAACTCGGCGGGGGGAAAAGGTTCGGGGAGAAGAAGAACCATAAAAAGCTGCGTAGGAGAAATTACTCTATCGAGCAAGCAAGCTCAAAAGCTGGGAGTAAAGAAGGGAAGTCGTTTGAGTCCTAATTTGGAAAAATGTTGTTTATTATTAGTGGGAAATGAATCATTTGCCAATGCTGAGAAAGACTTAAAAATGTTAACAGGAATTTATGTGCCTCACAGTACACAACATCGGCTATTAGAGCGTTATGAATTCCCTGAACCTGAAGCTACCGAGCAAGTAAAAGCATTGAGTATAGACGGAGGAAACGTCAGGCTGAGAACTGCCTTAGGAAAGGAAAGTGTTTGGAGGAATTATAAGGCGATTCAGATACATGGTCAACTAGGGGCAGCTTTTTTCCAAAATAATGCAGATTTAGTGGCATGGGTAAATAGCCAACTCAAGAGTGAAGCAATAACTTGTTTGGGAGATGGCCATGATGGAGTGTGGAATTTATTTAATCAAATTGGGACGAGAGAGCAAAGAAGAGAGGTACTAGATTGGTATCATTTGATCGAAAATTTACATAAAGTAGGAGGTTCGCTCAAACGACTGAGGAGAGTGCAGGACAAACTGTGGCAAGGGTCAACAGTATCCGCTCTAGCCGAATTTGTAGGGGTTACGAGTAAAGAAAGTGAAAAATTCCAGAAATATCTGCGAAAACATCAGTCAAGAATTCCAGATTACCAGAATTATCAAGCTCAGGGTATTGACATTGGTTCGGGAGCTGTAGAGTCTTTAATTAAACAGATAGGAACCAGAATTAAAATTGTAGGTGCACAGTGGAACGAAAAAAATGTGCCTCAAATTTTAAGACTGAGATGTGCGTATTTAAATAATGACATCAAGCTAGGT
>NZ_JAEQDE010000144.1:0-17589 GCF_020737865.1 Microcoleus sp. PH2017_35_SFW_U_B | reverse complement strand
ATACAGGTGAACCCTAATTAAATGTTTTGTAGTTACTCAATAATTCTTGTCCAATATACCATATTCTGTTAATATAAAGTTTAGATGCGTTCGCCCTGATCCTTTGTATGCGGGTTTGCGAAGTGCGATCGCCCTGCAACACGAATGGGGTACAATCGAGGAAAGGTATGCAGAAATTTGCCGTTTGAGCAAGTATCTCTGGGAACGTTTGTCGGAAATTAGCCATGTAGAATGTTTGCGGACATCTGCACCGGAAGCGGGTTTAGTTTCGTTTCGATTGACTAACGGGATGCCGCATAAAAAGCTTGTTGATTTGTTGGAGAAGCAGGGAATTATGGTGCGGACAATTCTGAATCCTGATTGCGTGCGGGCTTGCGTTCACTATTTTACCACTGAGGCAGAGATTGATAAGTTGGTTGGGGCGATCGCCATTCAATTAGTATAGTCGAAGTGGGTTTATCTATAGTCCTGGACGCACGGGTAATCAGAAACCGGGTTTTTGCGAGAATACTCGGTTACAGTCGCAGAAACTGTGAAAAACCCGGTTTCTTTGGTCGGACTGCGTAAGTCCTGTCCTATTATTTTAAGCTAAAA
Organism: Microcoleus sp. PH2017_35_SFW_U_B; assembly: GCF_020737865.1. NCBI lineage: Bacteria > Bacillati > Cyanobacteriota > Cyanophyceae > Oscillatoriales > Microcoleaceae > Microcoleus > Microcoleus sp. PH2017_35_SFW_U_B. The sequence goes on along the minus strand of NZ_JAEQDE010000144.1, from coordinate 16,995 downwards.
TTAATTACCCGTTGTTTTTTCGTTGGGTTTACGTTAGGATATAGTAAGGAGGTTAAACTATGCAGATTAAAAATAAAAAATTTAGGTTGCGAAGCGGTGCAAACTGGACATCCTTTGAGAAGTTTCGTTTGCAGGGCGCAGAAGCACTTAGTTCGATAGCCAATGGTGTCATTGCTACCCTCCAGACAAAAACAGGACAGTACCGCATTATTGAGGAAAATGACTTTCAAGCAATGTATGGACTAGCCCGTGATGTCGATCGCATGAGAGGAGGATTGCGTATCGTCATCTTGGCTGTGCGCGCAGCACAAAAACACCCCGATCCAGAGAATCTGAATCTACTTGCTGAAGCAGTTGCTATGCTGGGAGATTTGCCTGAGCTTCCTACCCGCAATAGCTTCGAGCGATTAGTTCCAGAGAATTTCGGCTTGGATGAGGATGATGAAGTGATGCTCGATCAAAAATGAAATTGATCGTCCTTTGCAATCTGAGAATGCGATCGATTTTGATGGAAGATTTTAGAGAGTGTGAGGGAAAGTGAGCGATTTTTCCGATGAGGAGATTTATCGAGAGATTGGTGCGATCGTCAGCCAGTACGATATCCTTAAATGTGACCTGTGTGCCCAAGCCATGTTAAAATGGCTGGCAGAAAATGGAATTGCGGGTAAGTTACTCAAGCTCAAAACTAAGTATAGAGAAGAATTTATCTTAAGTACACGCTTAGAAATATCGGAAGGTACAAATGAGTCTATTACAACGAATGGAACTCACTACGGAGTTGAACTACGCGGGCTAGTTTTTGATAATTTGTCAACTGAGGGACTGTCTAGAGAAGATTGGGTGAATGATTTTTCCTGTCGCAGAGGAGAGTTTATAGTTGAAGAATTAGACAGTTTATAAAAGTGTTTATTGAAAAAAAAAGGAGACTATTGAGATGAGCGGACTTTTTGAGATGTTGAATAAAATTCATAAAAAACCAGGAATGTATATCGGACGGGCTTCTGCAAGCGATCTTTTTATGTTTATAGTCGGTTATAGAACGGCTAGAGAAGAGTTGGGATTTGAACCCACAGAAAAGGAAATGCAATTTTATGGCGATTTTCAACCCTGGTTGCAAAAGCGATATGAAGTATCAACATCAGGTTCATGGGCAAGAATAATCGAGTTTTATACTAACAATGAAGAACGAGCATTTTATCGTTTTTATGAGTTGCTTGATGAGTTTTTGCAGCGAGATAACCATTCAGAAGTAGCGCAAGTTAAGGAAAAAGTCGGTAATGTCAAAACTGCATAGTCAATTGTCAAATTTTGGCGCTCAATGCCGGATCGAAGAAACCTGGTTTTTTTCCCAAGTTTCGCACTGTCACCATAATTCGAGCGTGTCACCAAACTTCATTACCCACAGCAACTCCACTATCAATCTCATTATGAATGTTTTCAGGTGCGATCGGCTCAACCAACTCCTCAAGCGAATATCGCCGACGAGCGATCGGCTTCGATAATTTGCTCGGCGGCAATAGATGCGTCTATTTCCTGAGAGTGAGCTGCATAAAAAGCGAAAACTTCGTTAACTTGAGCTTCATTGTAGGGAGCGATTTTACTCTCGTTTGAGGCTCGTCACTTAGCGGTTTACCCCAAATTATTGAGCGGCTACAAAATGTAGGGCTATTACTATTGGCAATGCCAATCGGAAGATCGTATGCTAGACTGGATACAAACTACTACCAAACTGTAAATTATGGAACCTGTATCATTGACAGCTACAGCGCTTGCAACCTTGGTCATAACGAAAGCTGCTGAAAAGACAGGTGAAAAGATTGGGGAGAAGGCACTTGAGCAGGGTGGCAAGTTAGTGCGACTACTCAAGGAGCGCTTTCCAGCCACAGCAACTTCCATAGAACTAGCCGAACAACAGCCCTTAGATGGTGGGCAAGTAGTTCTTATTCAACAACAAGTAGAAGACGCGGCAAACGCAGATCCAGAAATTGCTCAAGCAGTTCAAGCCGTAGCAGGCGCTGTTCAGTCTCAAGCGACTAGCATCTATAATTTTGCAAAATTAGCAGAAAAAATTGGGATGGTTGTACAAGGAGGCACTGTTAATAATCCTTCCTTCAATTTCTGACTGACGTTTCCAGAACCGCTCGCAGAAATATCGAAAGAAGAGATAGTAAACTATGCGGCTAATGCTATCAAATGGTCTACCAACTATTACGAGAGTATGTGGGGTGGGAAGTATATCTCACTGCAAGGTTTGGTAGATCCAGTCACTTCTTTAGATCCTAAAATTACAAATAAGCTCAGTAACGATTCCTCAGTCTCTGTATCCATTGAAAAGCCAGTTTTTGATTTCATTAATGAATACCAAAAACTTTTAATACTTGGTGAAGCTGGATCTGGAAAGACCACTGTACTTTTGGAGCTTCTACGTCGGGAGTGTGGTTTGATTTTGGACTATCAGGCATTTTCATCAATTCCTGTATATGTTCCTTTGTCTTTGTTGAGTCAAAAAAATGATATCTTAGAACTTCTGGATGCAAGTCTTTCACAAAATGGTTTGTCTGTACCAAATAGTATCCTCTGTAAAATGCTGTCAAATGGACATTTCACTGTACTTTTGGATGGCATAAACGAAATTCCTTTGTTTCTACGAGAATCTGGTGTTGAGCGTAATATTTTAACGTTTATCCATAAATACCCAAAAAATAAATATTATCTTACGAGCAGAATTCATGATTTCCGAACAAAAATAAAAAAAGAAATTAGTTCAATTACTATACAATGTCTGACGGCAAAAAAACAAATAGTTTTTGTTCAAAATTATCTAGATAAAAAAGATACTAATAGATTTTTTGAAATAACAGGATTTAATTTAAAATCAGATTTTCAAAGCACAAATTCACCTATTAATATACTGCGAAATCCTTTACTTCTTTGGATGACAATTCAAATATTTAAGCAAACAAAAGAAAGAACCTATCTATCAAAAGGAGGTATATTTAAGAAATTTGTCGATCATGTTTTCCAAGACAGAGAGGATTGTAGACCTAACAAATACTGCATACAACTCAAAATCCAGCTTTTGGCAAGTCTTGCATTTGAAATGCTCAAGGATGGGTATATAGTGACTGCAACTTACGATTTTGTAATGTTTATATTTGCTACCTATGCAAAATCGCATAATCAGAATACAGAAAATATAAAATATTCATCACAAGAAATATTGGAAGAAATCCTTTTACATGGATTTTTACGTCAAGTAACCAGTCAAAAAATTGAGTGGAATCATCAAGCATTTCAAGAATATTTTGCAGCCGTTAAACTCACGCAAATTTTTGACTCAGGAGGTAATATATCACCCCAAATTAGTAATAACGAATGGAAAGAAGTTATTATCATAGCAGCAGATATTGTTAAAGAACCAGAAAAATTCATCAAAAATATAATGTATGGTTGGCTTGGTATCACTGGAATATTTACTATGCCAGGTCAACGAGACGTATTAGCTCGTGCAGCAATGTTAGCCAGTGAAGAACGCTATTCTAAAGAATTTAGACAACAAGTAATAGAAAATAACCATCGGCTGAATAAAAACTTGCAACAACGATTTGTTGATTTATGTGAAACAGATTTATTCATAGGTAATCGGCTAATAATTCTGATTGGTAAATATCTAATTCAGCTAGATAAATTTGAAAACATAAAAGCTTTTGGCATCTGGTTAGTAGGAATATCGAAGAATACAGAAATGGCTTCAGAACTTCTGATACATTTACAGGATAGACGATGCAATATCCGATGGATCACAGCAAAGTCCTTAAAACTTTTGAAGAGTTGCGAAGCAGTTGATGCTCTAATTCATTGCTTGAGAGATACGGATGGGGATGTGAGATGGATTTGCATGCGTGCATTAGCAGATATTGGAGACAAGAGGGCAGTTATGCCTTTGGTTGCATTTCTTGATCATGAACATCCTGTAACAAGAGCTGCTGCGGTTTGGGCACTAAGTGATATAGGAGCATCTGAAGCACTAAGCGCTCTTGAAGAAGCCAAGCAAAAACCAGCTAATGCAGTGATGCTTTGGTGGGGACAAGCATTGGACGAAGCTATTGAAAGTGCAATAGTACATATAAAAACAAAGAATACCATCAATAGTTTTTCGTATTATTTATTGTTTAGCCTCTCCTATTTAGGTTGATACACTTCGATTTTATAGCTAGTGTGAACACTCTAAGGATTTTTTTAAAAGATATATCTACAGTTTAGCGACTAAGCATATGTCTGGCAAGCATAGAAAATCTGATAAAAAAGCCGATCGCCCTTTCCCTAAAAACACCAAAGTGGGTAAATTAATCTCGATTTACCCACTCCCACAAAAAAAGAAACCGGGTTTTTACCGAATCTGTCGTCTTCAACGCAGTATTATCGCAAAAAACCCGGTTTCTAAGATCCTAATTAATGATTGTGCCCGTGGCCACCATGATTATGCCCATGATCGCCGTGAGAATGCCCATGATCCCCATGATTATGCCCATGATCCCCATGAGAATGCACGTGATCCCGAACCACCAAATTCGGATTAACCGCGATCGCACTTTCACTCAACAACGCTTCAATTTGAGGATTTGCCCACTCTGCCGCCATTTTCAGGAACTCAGGATGGTCGTTAACACAAGGCAATTTGCGGTAAGTAACTCCTTGACGTTGCTTCTGTAAACCCTCAATAATGTGGTCTACATCTAACAAAGTTTCGTGGTTTTCTGTCGCAAATCCGATCGGCATAAACACGATCGCAGTTGCACCCAAATCAATCAAATTCTTCGCAGCCAACGTCGCATCCGGCTGAGTCCATTCAATCAGCGGCGTGTCATGATTCAGCCAGCCCACCGAAATCAAAGGATAACGATACATCAAACGTTCCCGCACGCGATCGTACAAAGCTTGACTTTCCACAATCCCCGAAGTGAAGCCCTTCGCCTTGTGCGGACAACCGTGATTCATCAGCACAATCCCAATCTGAGAAGGCAAATGTGCTACAGCTAAATCGTTTTTAATTTCCTCTTCAACCAAATCCGCCATTAGCTGGATGTAAGCTGGTTCATCGTAAAAAGAAGGAATATAACGCTGTCCTGTTACCCAATGTTCTTTACCATCAAAGGTTTGTGCTAAAGCATTGTTTACCTGTTCCACAGCAATCCCGCTAGTGAAAACAGAATCAACAACCAACAGCGGATAAATCAGAATTTTGTCAAATCCTTCTGCTTTAATTTGCGGGATTACTTGTTCCGGCAAAAACGGCGCGCAAAAGTTAAAAGCTTTGAACACTTTTACTTTATCGCCCCATTTCTCCTGCAAATTCTGTTCAATCCCCGCCCGTTGTTGTTCAAAAATTGCATTGTGGGGCGACACGAATTTACCGTGTTGGTGACTCCACTCGTGCAAGTCAAAAATTGCCAAAATCTTCGCCAGTGGCGGATAAATCCAATTTGGTACTGGCGCAAACTTTGCCGTCAGTAAGTTTAAAGCTTGTTCGTTGTAATTCGCAAAATCGTCGTAGCTTTCGACTTCGCCGTAACCCATCAGCAAGACGGCTACGCGATCGCTGTTTGCCGGTGCGGCAGATGTTTTGAATTCAATTTTTTCTGGAGAAGCAACCACTTTGTATTCCTCAATTTTATTTATTCTAAGAGATCCAGACAGGATGAAGAGTGGATCTGAGATTTTTGATTGTTGGCGATCGCACGAGTTGCGCGCGCTGGGCTGATTCCCGGTTTCTGCACCGATAATTCCGGGCTAAACCTCTGATTTATCCTAGAAACCGGGTTGATGAGTGTCAGTCGTGAATCGGTTTTTTGGTTCCGACCCGAAACTCGTAGGGTGACTAGAACTAGAATCAGACTTTATTCAGCCTGACAGGGAATGGGGTTAGGGGGGATAAGTTTTATGTTTTCTTAAGACTCTTTCGCCTTGCCTCGGATTCCGCAGGTTTGCAGCGTTCCCAGCGTTTATTTTGGGGGGATATTCTTCAAACTTTGCGCTATCATGAGTTTAATATCCTATCCCCCCGTATGGCATATAATTAGTTATGGTGTACAATAAAGTAAAGTTATGTTAAGCTCTTGATTAATTTTATTGAAGCACAATGAGACTGGTAATTTGCCCCGGAATCCACGACCCAAAACTCACTGATTGTTTCCTAGAGGGACTTTCGGAAGTTTGGGGAAACGTAGAACCTCGGCAAAATATCCAAAGATCTTACTCTGTTAAGATTTTCCCAGCTCATAAACAGCCACCTTTTTCAGCCCTTGACATATTCCACTTTTTGTGCAGTCAAGAGTTGACAGGAGAAAGTCTAGTATTCGTTAGTTTTTCGGCTGGAGTAGCCGGGGCGATCGGGGCTGCGTGGATGTGGCAACAAATCGGCGGGAAAGTCGCTGCATTCATTGCTTTGGACGGTTGGGGAGTACCCCTGGGGGGCAATTTCCCGATTCACCGGATCAGCCACGATAGCTTTACACACTGGAGTTCAGCTATTCTCGGTGGCGGTGAAGACAGTTTTTATGCCGATCGCCCCGTTGAACATTTAGATTTGTGGCGATCGCCCCAAACCGCGCAAGGTTGGCAAATCAGTCAAACAGCCGATCGCATCGAGACGACGAAACCAGCCACCGCAGCAACATTTTTAGTTCACTTATTGAAACAGTACGGAGTCCAATCAGTTGTTTAACTTTAATTTATTATCATCGGCGATCGCATCTACTGCTACTTTTACCGGCATAGAAAATCCTGTATCTTCTTCAGATAGAAGCAAGAGCATTCAGCAGTGGTTGGTATTTGGCGCATCAGCATTTTTAGTCTCAATTCCAGTCTTTGTGCAAGCACCATTAGTGCGTTTGTATCCCACCATCAGTTTGCTATCAACTATCCCCTGGTTCGTACTTAGTTTAATCTTAATTTTCCGCCCAAAAACTCAACTTTGGGGAGACTTATTATTGGGATTTGCCGGATGTTGGCTGGCTGGTTCGATTTATTGGGGCTGGTTTAGATGGGAACCAATTTTGCACTTACCGATAGAAGCAATTGGTTTGCCATTTGCGATTTGGTGTTTGGGTAAATCTTGGGGGAAAGTTGGAGCATATTTTTATTTAGGTTCGTTACTGGGAACCGCTATTACCGACATATATTTTTACTTGACAGGTTTGATGCCTTACTGGAGACAAGTGATGCACGCGGAACCGGAATTGGCTATGCCGATTTTCCAAAGTGCGATCGGGCAAATTGACACTCCTTGGGGTATTGGTTGTGCGATCGTTTTAATTGCTGTACTTTTGACTGTGGGTTTGATCAGTTTGCGCGATCGTCAATTACACTGGCGCGCCTTCAGCGGAGCAGTTTTTAGCACGCTGTTAGTAGATGGTTTATTCTGGTTGGCCGCTTCGGCAGCTTAAGCTTTATGGTTGGTTTCTATGTGTATGATTTTTGACCGCAGATGTGGGCGGATTGACGCAGATTAACGCAGATTTTTGGATAAATGTAGTTTTGAGATTCCTGACTTCTTTAAGAAGTCGGGAATTTGGGTATTTAGTGAACAATTATGAGTTAGAATCTAAAATCTAAAATCTAAAATCAATATCATGTCTTTCATTTCAGTTCGCGGTGTAGAACATTATTACGAGTGGATAACAGCAGACAATAGCGCCCAACCCAGCGGCAAACCAGTTATGGTATTTCTCCACGGCTGGGCTGGCTCAGCCCGCTACTGGGAAAGCACTGCACAGGCGATCGCCAATGACTTTGATTGTTTGCTGTACGATATGAGAGGTTTTGGTCGATCGCCCTTACCGCCATCACCTCCTGAGTCCAGTTACGAGCTCGAAACCTACGCCCGCGACTTAGCCGAATTATTAGAAGCTCTGAATTTAAGCCGCGTCTTTCTCAACGCTCACTCTACAGGAGCATCTATTGCTACTTTATTTCTCAACCTTTACCCCGAAAAAGTAGAAAAAGCCATTCTCACTTGCAGCGGCATTTTTGAATACGATGAGAAAGCCTTCACAACTTTTCATAAATTCGGCGGCTATGTAGTCAAATTTCGCCCGTCTTGGCTGGCTGCTATTCCGTTTGCCGATCGCATCTTTATGGCTCGGTTTTTGCGCCAATCTCTCCCCACAGCCGTCAGTTTAGCATTTCTCAAGGATTTCTTAATGGCAGACGAGGAAGCTGCGATCGGTACAATGGTGACAGCAGTTAGCAAAAGAGCAGCCGAGGAAATGCCCCAGGAATTTGCACGGTTGAGTGTGCCCACACTGCTGGTAGCTGGAGAATTCGATCAAATTATCCCCGCCGCCATGGGAGAACAAGCAGCCTCCCTCAGCAAAAAAGTAGAATTTGTTATAATTCCCAATACAGCTCACTTTCCAATGCTGGAGGATGCCGCAACATATTTGCAGCTAATCCGAGACTTTTTGCCAGCAGCAGCTTAGCTGAGTTATAGTTCATCCAATGTACGATCGGACAAACAAGCTTTTATAGCCGTTTTTGCTCCGATCTTAATTTTTAATTCCTAATTTCTTAAAGCGAAAGGTGGTAATATGAACGACCTCGATCAATACTATAGAGTGCTGGGACTATTACCGGGAGCTTCCCGAGAAGAAATTACTCAAGCTTACAAGGATTTAGCGTTCATTTGGCACCCCGATCGCATCCCTAAAGATAATCCTAGACTACTCCAGAAAGCTGAAGAAAAGATTAAGGAAATTAATCAAGCTCGGGAACAATTGCGATCGATTCAGCCAAGAGGTCAAAATCAGAACACTCAGCATAAAAATACTCAGCACAAACACACCCAGCAGCAAAACACCCAGCAACAAAACACCCAGTACAGAAATACTCAGTATCAAAACACCCAGCAACAAAACACCCAGTACAGAAATACTCAGTATCAAAACACCCAACAACAAAACACCCAACAACAAAATACCCAGCCACAAAACACTCAGTACAGAAACACCCAGCCACCACCAGCAACGCCAAAAGAGCCACGCTACTCTTCCGAACCCTATTCAGGAAAACCTGCTGGTAATTATGCGGGAAATTATGGTGGAAACTATGCTCCAAATCCGACGGGGCCTTATTCCGATGCCTCCCGCTACCAATCGCCACAGCCGCAGCCATCTCAATCTTACCGACAAGCTGCGCCGCAAGCTCCCGATTTGAGCGGTTCCAACTTCAAAGGAGCTTCCTTAAAAGAAAAGGATTTTTCAGGGAGAAACTTGAGCAATGCAAACCTGAGTGAAGCCGACTTAAGCGATACTTTTCTCCACAACATCAACCTCACAGGTGCGAATTTACAAAAAGCTAACTTGTTTAGGGCTAACCTGTTAGGAGCTTGTTTGATTAATGCCAACCTGAGAGAAACCAATTTAATCGGAGCGGATTTGAGCGGTGCAGACTTGAGCGGTGCGGATTTGACGGGTGCTAAAATCGGTTATGGCGATCGCGTCATGGTAAAACTCACAGGAGCTAGATTAACAGGTACAATCTTGCCCGACGGTACCGTACACAGTTAAAGGATTGAGTTTTTCCTCAATTCTGAAGCCAAAAATCTAGTTTCGGCAAATTGTTACTCCCAACTTAGATAGTGTCACCTAAAACAACCCCCATAAAATCGGTTCGTAGTGAGGACTTTAGTCCTCTTCAAATTGAGAGGACTAAAGTCCTCACTACGAACCTATAGCGGTTAAGTTATGTCAAATTATAAGCTGTTCCACATTTAACTTGCACACTTTAGTATTACCTTTATGTTTGAATCTTATCCCGATTTCTTCATCTGCTGCTTGCTCGCAGACAGGTAATACCAACCGATAAAACTCATTAAAGGAAATGGGTTCAAAACTTGAAAGAACAGCATTTCATTGTTTCGATCCAAAAATTTCATAGCTGATGCCAAAAATCCTCTTCGGGACTTACCAGAAAGAATTGGTTGAAAGCCCGCCCGCCTTCGAGAGAGAAATTAAAATCAGACTATTCATTACTCCAATCCTCGGACTTATAGGTAGAGGTCGCTCTCAAACTGTCAACTGTCAACTGTCAACTGTCAACTGTTGAAGCCCTCCGATGGAACAAACCGCGTTTTTTCACGAAAATATTCGCTGGGAATCTTTAATATCGGTAACAAACCCGGTTTCTGGGTTCCCATGCGTAAGTCCTACTTTTTTTGTGATAAAACGTTAGGAATTCGTGGTTGGTGGTAATTCGGTTGTCTCAGATTGAAACAAAAGTTTGCCCTCGCAGGGAACTAAAGTCTGGTAGAAAAACTTTTTACAACGATTGTGTTCATCGGCAATTACTACTCGCGCCTCGTGCCCGGTGCGAAATACCTCAGCGCGATCGCATTCTTCATAGGCAGCAATAATTACAAAATCTCCAGGATCGCACAAATGAGATGCTGCACCGTTGAGACAAATGATACCACTTCCCGGCTCTCCTGGCAACACATAGGTTGACAAGCGGTTCCCATTGCTAACATTCCAAATTTCCACCTCCTGTAAAGGCAGAATTCCCACCTTATCGATCAATTCATTGTCAATGGTGACGCTGCCTACATAATTAACATTTGCATCGGTTACGCGCACTCCATGTAGCTTAGCGTGCATCAGTCTAATTCTAGCCATTGTTTTTTTCCTGTACTGTATATGTCAGTCGATTTTGTATTTTATATTTTAGATTTACTTGCAGCATTAAATCTGGGAGCTTGAACTTGAGTCTCGAATCTAAAATTGAAGAATTTCTACTGTCATATAACCAATAGCAAACAATTCTCTCTAAGAGTAGCTTACTCCATCCTTTCCTTCACAGCACTACCTGGAATACTTCCATGTCATTGTCAAATTCTTGGATTTTCAGACGCTTGAGGGAAGTACCTGCTGGGAATTCTCTCTCAATTGTAACTGTTTTGATTGGGGTTAGTTGTTGCCACGCTGAATTAATAATATCTATAGCCCGTTGCATCGGAATTATTAACGGAAATTAGGAGACGGCAGTGCCGTGTCCCTACGATTAATCACGGTAGGGACACGGCACTGCCGTCTCCTCTATATCATAAGGAGTGCAACCGGAAATGATATGACAAGAGGGAAAACTCATGAAAAATAGATACTGGGTTGGCGCGTGCCTGCCCGTTGGCGAAGCTGCCCTGAAAGGGCTAGGGCTTATGCTTCGTTCCTCTCTTCGGACCATCTTAAGTGAACCGTATTGATCTATAGCCGACTGCGAATTTTCCATTCCCAAAATCTCCCCCAAGAGATGTACAGCAAGTTGGATCTGACTTTTCACCTTTTTAGGCTTTTGGGGGAGGCTTTTCTCACAATTATTATCTCAAAACTTGGGAAATTGATTGGGTTTGCAAACTAATAATTTTACATACTTAACCATCTTGATTTTTTTTGATTGAACGCTTCCGTGATTGATTATTTCCGGCGACGCAACTTTCGTCCAGCAGCCAGCATAGCACCTCCCGCCATCAAACCTCCGACCGTCATCGGTTCTGGAACTGGCTCAGCTTCTACCGTCTCCACAGAACTGTCTTTAATCAATACAGCCACCGATTTGGGAATTGTATCAGCTTTGATCGTTCCCACAGAACCGCCTTTAATAAATACAGCCGAATCAAAATTACCGTCGCCCACATCTTTCATGCGGATGCTGAGAACATTTGTCTGATTTTGCTTGAGCAAACCCTCAAACCCTAAAACTTTAGTAAAACCGTCTAGCTTAATGATGTTAGCAGCAATACCCATCAAACTTGGGTTGTTAATATAGTCTGAGTGATCTGTAGAGCGATTATTTGGATCGGGAACGAGATTATTAATCGTAACTGTTTTCCCGTCGCTCAATTTTGCCAAATTACGACCATTCAGCAACAGTTCAAAATCGTCATTGTATTCAGAACCGCCGAACTCAGGAAACTCCTCTGAACCAAATACATACTCAAAGAACAATTTTTCAGCAGTGTCGTCAGCAAAAAATCTGAGGTCTAGCTGAGTTAAATCCCCAGCTTCGCCCTTTACTCCAAAGTCGGTGTTTAGATCGCTGCCGTTGGTCATTAGGTTATCTTTCCGATTCTGGCCCGGTATATCGGTGACTTTGCCAGTGCTGAGAACAACGCCTGACTGCAAACCAAAAGGGTCATTAATAAAAGTACCAAAGGCAGCCTGATTTCCGGTAATTAAAACAGAGAAATCACTCAATCCTGCTATGTTATTTCCTAACAAATTATTTTTCAAAATCTCAGTGTTATTAGTTGCCCCTACCGAAAATGCCATTACTGGTGATGCCAAAAAGCTCAGAGCAGCAGTCAAGGTAGCTGTTAAGGCAGCAATTTTGTGATAACTTATCATATATTTTTGTTTAAAAGACTAAGATTGTTTAATGTCTAAATTCATTTTTACATTAGATAAGCATCAATGTCTAGTGCCTTTACAATGACTTTACATCTACGTAATTTTACGGCTTGGATGGTTAATATTTTGGGTATTTCTTAGCAATTATTCAATCAATAAACTTCAGGATAAAATACTAATACCAAAATATACGTACACAGACTAATAATTTGAGGAAGTAGGCACAGGATACCCAAGAAACCTGGTTTTTATGAGGTTTACGATCGCCCTTGACAAAAGATTTTGCTAAAATAAAAAACCGGGGTTTTTGGGTAAATCCGCAATTGATATCGAGTGGGGTCGATCGACTCCACCTGATATCAAAACAAATGACTGATGACAAATGACTGATGAGAAAGTTCGCGAGCGGGGACAGCACTAATCACCGATCGCTAAAACCCCCTTGCTTCTCCTTCCCCGCGCGGATCGGCAGCCCCTTCCAACCAACCGTCATCAGTCAGGACGATCGCATTTGCATTTCCCCAGCCGTCACGTTCGACAATCTGGTGTCCCCGCCTGCGTAACTCCTCAAGCGTCCCAGCCTCAAAACCTCCGCGTTCCACCATCAGGCGATCCGGCTGCCACTGATGGTGCACCCGGGGAGCAGACACAGCCTCGCCCACATTCATGTCGTAAACCAACAGGTTGAGGACAATTTGCAAAACCGTGGTAATAATCGTGCTGCCTCCAGGAGCCCCCGCAGCAAGGCGAAATTGGCCATTTTCCGTCACGATAACCGGTGTCATGCTGGATAAAGGAGTTTTAAGAGGGGCGATCGCATTTGCCTCACCGCCCACCAAACCAAACAAATTCGGCACTCCCGGCGCAGCAGCAAAATCATCCATCTCATTGTTGAGCAAAATTCCCGTACCCGCCGCCACAACCCCAGCCCCAAAACCTCCATTCACCGTAAACGTCAAACTAACAACATTGCGCTCTTTGTCAACTACCGTCAGGTGCGTAGTTTCCGGCGACTCGTACACAAAGCGGCTCAAAGTTTTAGCATCAACAGCTTTTACTTCGCTCGAAGGTTTGGCTTTGGAAATTTCGATTTGCGATCGGCGAAATTTCCCATAATTTTTGTTAGTCAGAGCTTTGACAGGTACGCTGACAAAATCTGGATCGCCCAAATATTCGGCCCTGTCAGCATAGGCAATCCTCATCGATTCCGCCAGCAAATGTAGCGCATCCGGGCTTTTCCTTCCCAAACTCTTGAGATCGGTATCGCCTAGAATATTGAGGATTTGCAACAAATGAACGCCACCGGAAGAGGGAGGCGACATCGCGCAAATTTCGTAAGTGCGAAACTTGCCACAAACCGGATTGCGCCAAATCGGCGTATAGTTTTTCAGGTCTTCGAGAGTGATAATGCCACCATTTTTAGCCATGTCGGTGGCGATCGCCCGCGCAATATCTCCGCGATAAAAACTTTGGGGATTTTGTGCAATTTGTCGCAATGTCCGCGCCAAATCTCGCTGCACCAAAACCTCCCCCGGTTGGTATAAAACATCACCACGAGTGAAAATATCCCGTGCCGCCCGATTCTTGTTAATCGCATCCTTTCGTTGCAGAGTAGCCTTTGTGAAGCGGGAACTTACTGGAAAACCCTTTTGGGCAAGGGCGATCGCCGGAGCCACCACCTGCGCCCAAGGTAACTTACCATACTCGCGGTGCACCGTATAAAGTCCAGCCACAGTACCCGGAATGCCCGCCGCCAAATGCCCGTCCAGACTTGCCCGCTTGCGTACCTTACCTTGCTTGTCCAGGTACATATCGCGCGTTGCTCGTTTGGGCGATCGTTCCCGGAAATCCAGCGCTTGCACAGTCCCCGTTTCGGCCCGTCGCAGCAGCAAAAAACCTCCGCCGCCGATACCCGCCGAAAAAGGCTCCACCACCGAAATCGCCAAAGCCGTAGCAGCCGCCGCATCCACCGCATTGCCTCCCTGTTGCAGCACGCTCAGCCCCGCGGCGCTCGCCAGGGGGTGAGCCGAAACTGCCATGACCTGTTTGCTGCGCTGCTGCTGCAAGTTTGGCTGTAGCTGCTGGTGGCACCCACCTAACAGTATTACCGTGATGAAACAAGTATAAATACGCACTTTATTGCTTAACTTTGAAAACATTTCTCCCCGCTTTGTCAGTAGATATTACCGTGATGAAACAAGTATAGATACGCACTTTATTGCTTAACTTTGAAAACATTTCCCCCCGCTCTCTTAGGAGATATTACAGTGACAATTAAATGACATCATCCTAAAGACATAGATTTAATTTCACTTCAGCGAAGAATCATTAACAGCCACAAGTTTACTCAAACTCAAATATGTTCAGTAGGGTAATTGTTAAATACACTACATGGTAATTTAAATGATCAGAAATATTAAGCATTATCAAAAAAACTTATAGCCAAAAGTGTTGCAGCCGAGTGGGAAGAGTGCTACTATGGCTACATTAATTATTAATTTTTTATTAACAAATATTCTGAGCAAAATTTTGGGTTATTTTAAGGCTCAAAGTCCTATCTACTTCAACAGTTGACAGTTGACAGTTGACCGCTTGACAGTTGACAGTTTGAGAGCGACCTCTACCCTTAAGTCAGAGGATTGGAGTAATGAATAGTCTGATTTTAATTTCTCCCGATCGGGGTTACGGCTTTCAACCAATTCTTTCTGGTAATAGGCTGGATCTTTTTTAAAAGTCAGGCCGTAGACCCAACTTTAAAAAAAAGCGCAATCCTTGAACTTAAAAAAACAAAAAGTTTTAGTGAGCAGTTTACCAAACTGTCCGGAGTGTTAGTTAATCGGAATCTATTGAAGCAAACAATCATCTCAAATAAACATCTCCATCAAGCTTTATGAACGCAAACAACATCGGCGCATTCATCCCCGGATTTAATCTCAAAAACATCAAGAATAGAGATATGGGAGGTGCAATCGATAACAAGTTAAACACAGGAAAACTCAAAACTGCGTCGCCCACTATTCTCGCACCCAGGATTGTCAGAAAAGCAGCATCACTTGCCATTAGCACAAATTTTTCCCGCGAAAAAGTTAGCATCATCATGCCGGCATTCAACGCCAAAGACACTATAGGCGAAGCGATCGCCTCCGCACTCCAGGGGACTCACCGGAATATAGAAATCCTAGTGATTGATGACGGTTCCACCGACGGCACCGACAAAATAGTTACTGACATGGCGGGGCAAGATCCGCGAATTAAGTATTACAAAAATCCGAAAAACCTAGGAGCTTACAAATCTAGAAATTTAATGCTCGAAGCAGCAACCGGAAAATTTATCGCATTTTTAGACAGTGACGACACCTGGGAACCAAACAAACTAGAAGAATGTTTGAATCTCCTCAAAAAACACCCAGAAGTTAAATCAGTCGGTCACGCCCTCCGCTATCTCAACAAGGAAGGCGAGAAAGTCAGCTACATTCCCACGTATCCCACAAATCGGGAAGAATTGCAGGATGTTCAAGAAAACGGCGCGCTTCCTTGGGTTTTTCCTACAGCTTTAGTAGTAGAACGAGAAGCTATCCTAGAAATCGGAGGATTTTTAGACGACTGGAAAGTAGGTGCAGATACCGAACTGATGGCCAGACTAGCTCAAAAGCACGGGATGCTAAGCACAAAGATGCCCTTAGGAAACTACCGAGTTTTGGGCAATTCGTTAACCGATAAATATTGGTTTAACAAGCGTCTAGCGATAGACTGCGTTAAAGAAAACCAGCAACGCAGAATTCGCGGTCAATCAGAGTTAACCTTGAGCCAATACCAAGAAATCTTTTTCCAAAATCTGTCGCCGTTAAAAAAACTCAATAAGTTAAGAGAGATTGTGGCAACTCGCTTCATGAGAAAAGCCGGAGAAAGCTGGTTAAATCGTGAGATTTTGCCTACTCTAATTTACGGAATTGCCACAACAGTGCTGAACCCTCAAGCCACTGTACACAAAATTCAGTGGATGAAATATCAGAAGCGATTAAATCAAGAATTTGACTAATTAGCTATTGGGCTGCTACATATAGCCTACCGAACTCTGCCACTTTCTAGCAGTAGCTGAACAGTTAACTGGACTCAGCTAGAGATTCGACTTCTAGGGTAGATAATAGCCGCCTGTTTGTTGACAACTCGACTGGTGGACAATCTCTGCATCAGTCGAGTTGTTAATAAAAATTGGTTCTTTGCATAGGCCCTCTAAAATGCGATCGCCCTGACAAAAGCCCTCAAAGGATTGAACAGAGGGGAATTCGCCAAAAAAATTAGCTGTCAAATCGGCTGCGATACCCATATTGAGGGTTTTCCCCCCGCTAGGCTGATCCCACTCAGGCTTCCAGCCTGTTATATTGGCTATAGGTAAATAAGCGCAGTACGGCTGTATAAATCAACAGCCTAGCTACTAAGTAGCGGAAAACACGGCTAAAATCCAAATTTTCCCACTATTCCCTAGCCAACTCTGTTTCTGCTACACAAAACTTAGCTAAACTTTCTCAAGTCTCACTATTCAATCAAGATTGCTCTTGAAGGGTCTGCTTCCTGCTTCACCCAAGGGAGTCGGCTC